>NZ_VPAN01000035.1:0-33812 GCF_013419225.1 Acinetobacter sp. YH12097
CTTCATGTACAACCATCATTTTAAAGGCGAAGCTATAATCACGTTGTGTGCGTTTAACTCGTTGTTCTTGTGCATGTTCCATAAAATAAGTCTCTTAAGGTGTAAACTTATTTCAGGACGGGACAAAGGAATGAATAAAAAAAAGCGCCATCAGGCGCTTTTTTTTAATTTCAAAATTTAGCGTTTTACGACAATCGAGTCGATACTGCTATGACGTAAAGTTTGCTGTGCAATCACAGCAGCTTCTTGTGAATCATAGGGGCCAGACACAACGCGATACCAAACTTTGCCGTTTTCATTACTTTGAATCACATCGGCAGATAAACCGTTCAAAATAATTTCAGCACGTCGTGCATCGGCTTGATCAGGATCATCATAACTGCGCACTTGCAGAATATAACTTGCAGCAACAGGCGCAGTTTCTGTGGTTTCTAGTCCAAGCTCTGTGGTTTCAACTGGCTTTTGTTCTGGTGCATCAACAATCACCACCGTTTCTTTATTTTCGGTTTCTGGAACAGCTTGTTCAGGAATTGGCGTCACTTGTTGCTGAGGCAATAGGTCGTAGAAACGATAGTCTTTATTGGTTTCTTCTTGGTAGTGTTCAGAGGTAATTTGACCTTTTGGCTTCACAGGCTCCCAAGGTTTCCAAAGCATGAGCGCAACTAAGAAACTCAACACGATTAAAATGATGACAAGTGTACCTAGCCATGCTGGAATCAATGGATTTTTAGGCTTATTTGGCCGATCAGATACACCGCGCTGCGTTTTTCCAAACACGTGGAAACCTCATTTAATTTTAATTGTCACGAACCACTTTGGGGCAGCCCAAAGTAGCAAGTCTTGATTGTTATATATTACATGAGTGTCATCAGGAATTTGTTTAATTTTCACAATTTCAGCACAGCCAAGATGACACGGACATATTGCTGAATATAAACGAAATACAGGCTCATTTCGAGCCTGTATTGAAAAGGATTCTTTTTAGCACAATGCAATTGATGACGCTTAAACCCATGCGCTGTGTTTGTGCATGGGCGATGCCGATGAATTTCTATTGTGCTCGCAACATAAAGGGTTGCTTACATGCTTTCAGGCGCACTCACACCCAATAATTCAAGACCATTGCGTAAAACTTGCTGTACGTTTACAGACAGTAATAAGCGAGCTTGAGTCAGTTCTGCATCATCACCCAAGACTTTATTTTCGTTGTACCAACCATGGAACAACGCCGCCAACTCTTTCAAGTAGTTACCCACTTGGTGTGGTTCATAGCTGTTTGCTGCACGAACCACAATTTCAGGGTAAGCCGCAAGTTTAGCAAGAACTTCAGTTTCAGCTTCTAACTCAAGTTTAGCTGCAAATTGACGTGCAGCTTCAGCAGAGAATTGAACGTCTGTCGCAGCAGCTTTTTCGAGCATACGGCAGATACGTGCGTGTGCGTATTGGATGTAGTACACCGCATTGTCTTTACTTTGAGACACAGCAAGGTCTAAGTCGAAGTCAATGTGTTGTTCTGATTTACGCATGACGTAGTAGAAACGAGCAGCATCGTTGCCCACTTCTTTACGTAAGTCACGTAAAGTCACGAATTGACCTGAACGAGATGACATTTGAACCATCTCGCCGCCACGCCATAGGCTCACAAATTGAACCAAAAGTACGGTCAATTTTTTAGAATCATAGCCAAGCGCATCAATCGCTGCTTTCACACGTGCAATATAACCGTGGTGGTCTGAACCCCAAATATCAATGATATCGGTATAGCCGCGTTGTAGTTTATTTAAGTGATAAGCAATGTCGGATGCGAAGTATGTAGTTTGACCATTACGACGTTTCACAACACGGTCTTTTTCATCACCAAAATCAGTTGATTTGAACCAGATGTTGCCATCTTTTTCGTATAAGAAACCACGTTGATCGAGCATTTGTAATGCTTCATCAATTTTTTCAGTCAAGGTTGCTTCGCTGAACCATTGATTGAAAGTCACGCCAAATTCACCGAGGTCATCTTTAATGTCATCGAGAATGGCTTTCAGCGCAGCTTGATGGAACACACGGTAACCCGCAGCCAAATGGTTTTGTGAATTATGAATCAAACCATCAATGTGTTTTTCTTTATCGCCTGAAACAACGACTTTATTGCCTTCGCTATCGAGTTCAGTAGCATATTGCACATCTTCAGGAACATCTTTGTAGATGTCGGCAACAGGGCGTACATAAGCATCGCCATCTTTGTCGATAATGCTTTGTGCGATTTCTTTAACGTAGTCGCCTTGATATGCATTTTTAGGGAAGACCAGTTGTTGACCGGTCAATTCTAAATAACGCAAGTAAGTTGATGTCGCCAAGATATCCATTTGACGGCCAGCATCGTTGACATAGTATTCACGGTCAACTTTGGCACCTGTTGCTTCAAGAAGATTGGCAACGGTCATACCGTAAGCTGCGCCACGACCATGACCAACGTGTAGGCTAGACGTTGGGTTAGCTGAAACGAATTCCACTTGAACACGTTTTTCAGCATTGGCCTGTGTACGACCGAACTGATCTTTCTGAGCTTGAATTTGGTCTAAGACAGCAAATCGTTGGTCAGCATTTAAAAAGAAGTTAATAAAGCCAGGACCTGCAATTTCTGCTTTGCTGATATCTGCGACTTCTGGAAGATTTGCCAGAATTTTTTCGGCTAAATCACGCGGCTTCATACCTGCAGCTTTAGAGGCAATCATGGCAATGTTTGACGCAAAGTCACCGTGGCTTCGGTCTTTGGTTCGGGTCAAATTGCTAGTATTGTTCCAGTCATTTGGGAGTACACCTTCAGCTTGAAGGGATTGCACTGCATGATCGAGCGCTGCTTGTATTGCCGTATTCATAATCAGTCGAAAAATAAATGTCGCAGAAAAACGGTAAATATAGCAAATTTCAGGCTCTTTAGGTGAACCCATTTGTTGCGAATAAAAAATATTCGATAAAAGTGAAGCATTGCTTATATCGAAGTAAAACGATATAAGTGGTTTAGCGATTCAGGATCACTGCTCGAGTATATGGACATGTCACAACCCACTCCTAAAATTTTTGGCAATGTGCCGAAGTTAGCTGCACGTTGGGCGCTGATTATCGTGCCGTTTATTTTGTCCTGTCTCATGAGCGGCATTATTTCGTTTATTAATATGCTCAGAAATTTAGGTTGGTTTGAGGGTTTTCTTACCCTATGGCTGCATAATTGGATGATTTCTTGGGCAATTGCTTTTCCCATTGTGCTGATTTTATTGCCGTTTGTTCGAAAATTTACAGGCCTGTTGGTCGATATGTCAGGGCCACAGCCACCTGCAAAATAAGCCTGCATGTAAGTCACAGCTGAGTCAAAAGGTGACTTACTGCATTTTGCCTTGAATATTTATAAGCTATCGCGACAACTTACGGCTTTAGAGAGTAACTCGGCTTTGTTGTTTTGGAAGGTATAGAGTTTTGAGGCATTAAACACTTTGATGACTTTAGCTTGAGCGATAGCGGTTTTAAAGTTTTGGAACTTTTGCTGATTGGCTGTCTCAAACGGATTTCCAAAGTTTTTATTGTCGAGCAAAATTTGAATTTGCCCCACATTCGTGTCATGTGCTTTTAGGATGTCTTGGCCATCTGCATTGCTTAAACTGAAAGTAGGGCGCTGAGTGCTGATTTTGCAATTCAATTTGAGGCTCAAGGTGAAATTGTCTGCCGATTTATTTTTGAGGGTAGATGTGCCTTGTTGATCATTTTCAATATAGACCCACTGATTTTTCGGCATATTGGTCAGTAGGGTTTCTAACTGTTGTTGGGTACTTTTGCTGATATCGACTGTGCCTTTTTTATCGATTTCAGGGGCTTTTTCTTTACCGAGCATGCCCATCACTTTGTCGCTGACTGTGCTACTGGTTTTGGAAATGGTCTGGCAAGCGCTTAAGCTACTGATGATTAGAATGAATGGTAGTGTATAGATGGCAGGTAAATGCATAGATTTTATTGTTCTATTAAATTTTCGGATCGGCAAAGTTTAACGGTTCTACGCATAAAGCTCAAACCTGCGGCCAATCTCCTTTGAGGAGGACTGCTGCAGGCGGCTAAAGCAGCCATTCTACACAGGCACGAATAATTCCCAGTGCAAGGCCAATAAAACCGCCGACCACGACACCATTGACTCGGATCATATGCAGGTCGCCACCGACTTCGTTTTCGATCTTATCGATCATTTCACGTGAGTCCCATTCGTGTATACGTTCACTGATAAACCGAATGACTTTTTCACTGTATTGGTCGGAGAGATTGATGGCAATATCACTCATTTTTTCATTCAGCAATTGGCGTACAGCGACGTTAGAGACAATATTTTCGCCCACTTGTTGAATGGCGACACGTAGGTTTTGTGCAATGCCAGAGTCGGGTTTTTCTAAATCAGAACGAATCGCATCGCATAAAATCACCACTGCACCACTGATAAAATTCAACATTTGTGGACTATCGAGCATGGCATCTTTGGTGCTATTTAGGCGTTGGCTGGCAACACTCTGATTGTCCGCCAGTTGCTGCATAAGCTGCTGTGCCATGTCCTCGATTTTACGGCGCCACGGATGTTCATGGTCGGCAAGCATGGACTCGACACGACTGACCAGTGAATCAATGGTGCGCTGTTGTACATCAATACCAATCCAACTCGCACCTTTGGCGAGCTTCCAAACTCCAAGTTCTTTAAACAATTGACGTGATAAATCACGGGTTTGTTCAGGGTGTTGTAGCATCCAATCATGGGCTAAATCCAGTCCACGTTGCAGGACATCTTGATGGAAGTCATTTTCTAAAACTGCCCGTAGCATTTCACTGGCAAGATGGTTGACTTGCGTATTGCGTACCCATTGCACGCTGTTATTTTGGATAAATCGTCCAATTTGTTCCTGACCGACAAATTCGAAAATTTTCGGGACCGTTTGCTGAATGACTTGGGTCACTTGCGCATTATTGTGCGGATTGGCCAACCATTTCCCGACGGCAAGTGAGAGATCCGTCTCCGCTAAGCTTTTTTCAACCACTTGAGGTGAAAGAAAATTTTCCTGAACAAAGCGGCCCATCGACTCGGCAATGCGTGCTTTATTGCGTGGAATAATTTCAGTGTGGTCACGTAAAAATTTGGGAATCGGAATCCGACCAAAAGGATTGCGAAATAAGACAGTTATCGCATACCAGTCTGCCAAACCACCAACCACGCCAGCTTCTGCTGAAAGCATCAAAATATGAATAAGCCAGACGTATTCAGGCAGCAATTTAGCTGCGATCATCAATGCAATCCACGCCAGCACCGCCACCACCAAAGCAATGGTGGCGAAGCGTTTACTGCGTTGCAGATTGGGCGAAACAGCGGGCTGTTCAATTGGGTTCATCAATGATCGGGTCTCTATGGGTTGACTTATTTGGTGGCAGGCTCAGCGGCTACAGGCAAAGGATTTCCTTGGCTGTCTAAACCATATTTAGCCCCGAGTGACTGCAAAATTAAGCGAGCATCAAAGGCATCCTGAGGGGCTTTGGCACGATCTTTATAGCAAGTAATACTGTAGGAAACTTGAGTTGGATCGAGTGTGACCACCTGTGGAACGTCATAAAACGGGCTTGGCCAAAAGCCGGGATGGCGACGGTAATAGCCATATGGATAAGGCATAGGGTCTGGGTAAATCACTGCTTGGCGCGGCGGTTTTTGACTCCGATTACTTGGGTCATCCATGACTTTAAAATATTGAAAGCCATTGTGTAGGGTGGTTTGAGCGGCTTTAACCAAGGTGATTTCTTCGGCAGTGCCATAGCTCATATTGGGTCTAGCTTGGAAGCTAATCCGATAGCTTTGAGCATTTAATGGCGTTGCAGTATAACGACCCAATTGTTCGAAGGTTAAAGGCTTCGATGGGGTGCTTGCACAGCCGGTGAAGCCCAGTGCTGCGGTCATGGCTGCTGCGATAATGAGTTTGTTCATGCGCATACTCCTGTTCAGTCGGTTCATGGCAAGGGGAGATACTGGCCAAAAGCCGTCAATTAAAAGCTAGAATTGGGCTGGGTTAAAAATTCCAATTCCTCTGCTGTAGATGTTCTGCTCAATACCGCATTGCGATGCGGGTAACGTCCAAATCGATCGATAATCACTTTATGCTTTTTTTCAAATTCTAAGTTGATCGGATTGCCCAGTTGCTCAAATAATTTTAACGCGCTTTGATGGATTTTTGTCGATTCGCTATGCATAAAGGGCATATATAAAAATGAGCGCTGTTCAGGGCTTAATTGTAGATCTAAACCCTGCGCGATAGCTTCTTGTGCAAGCGCCAAAGCCAGTGCATCTTGGGCAAAAGCCAAGCCAGAGTCACGGAATAAATTTCGAGAAAATTGATCTAAAACAATAATTTCAGCCAAGCGACCTTCGGCAGTAGTACGCCATTGCCATAGTTCTGCTTGACTGGCCGCTTGATGGATGTCTTTAAACTTTTTTTCGATTAAAACATCAAAATTATTGCTTTTAGCGAACCAATTGGGCTGATTTTCTGGGTTAAACCAAAATTCGAGAATATCTTGATAATTCATAAGTTTTAAGCATTATTAGCATATATTTGTTTATAAAATCACAAATTTCAAATGTCATATAGAGTAAGTTTGTGATAAAAAATTGCCAAAATAAAATCACGGTTTGTCTCAAAACTATACAGTGGGTCATATGCCCACTTCAAATCGCGTTATACTGATATAAACTGATGATTTTATTTTAGTAGTTTCTTCCATTTAAGCGAGATAGCAATGAGTCAACCCGAATCGACCTCTCAAGACATTTTACCGACTTGGGTAGATTCTTCGCTGATTAAAGGAATGTTGCGCGGTATTGAGCGTGAAAGCTTACGTATGCAAAGCAACGGTTTCTTGTCTCAGGCCGACCACCCCCAAGCCTTGGGTGCGGCTTTGACTCATCCGCATATTACGACAGACTATTCTGAAGCTTTAATGGAATTTATCACGCCGCCAAAAGAAACCATTACCGAGGCTTTGAACTATCTGCAAGATATTCACGCTGTTGCACATACGCATTTAGAACATGGTGAAAAACTTTGGCCGTTGTCGATGCCATGCATGTTGGATAAAGACGAAGACAGTATTCGTTTAGCGCAATATGGCAGCTCGAATATAGGACGTTTTAAAACCTTGTACCGTCGTGGTTTAGGGGTGCGCTATGGTCGCCGTATGCAGACCATTTCAGGGGTGCATTATAATTTATCCTTCCCAGATCATTTCTTTGAAGCACTACAACAGCACGAAACTGACGATGCCCTCAAAGCATTGAGCTTACAGGATTATCGCAGTCACCGTTATTTTGGCCTGATCCGTAATTTTATTCGTTTAACGCCATTGGTGATGTTTTTGGTTGGGGCGAGCCCGTCGGTGTGTAAATGTTTTATGACTGGACGTGAACATCAGCTGTTACCGCTCTTAAAAGGCACGTTATTTTTACCTTATGCAACGGCACTGCGTATGGGAAATTTTGGCTATCAAAATTCAGCACAAAAACAGTTAGGGATTCACTACAACGACATTCAGGCGTATTTGGAAGGTTTGCAAAAAGCGGTGCATACCCCATATGCCGCATTTAGTCATTTAGGTTTAAATGATGAACAGGGCGAACCGATTCAAATTAATGACCATGTGTTGCAAATTGAAAATGAATACTACAGTTTGGTTCGTCCGAAACAAGTGCCGCAGGATGGTGAAACACCGTCTGAAGCCCTGCAAAATCGTGGCGTAGGTTATGTTGAATTACGTGCGGTAGACGTCAATCCTTATAGCCCCATTGGGATCAATGAAGACACGGCAGGCTTGCTCGAAGTGGTGGCTTTATACTGTTTATTGCAAGACAGCCCAGCATTGTTAGATGCCGAACAAAATGAAATTGAGAAAAATCAGGCGGAAGTAGTAAACCGTGGTCGTGCGCCAAACGCAGTGATTTTACAGCAAGGTCAGGCGATTCCAATTGAAACATGGTGTCGTACACATGTTGCAGCGATGCAACCGTTGGCTGAATTGCTGGATGATTCTTACAACACAGATATTTACACTCAGGCAATGGCTGTGATGCAATCACGCATCGATGAAGTCGATGAAACATTGTCGGCACGTATGATTAGCGATACTTTAGAACAAGGTGGAACTTGGGGCTTTGGTAGCTTTATGGCCTTACAACATGCTGAAGTGTATGAGCAGCATGTCTTGAGCCCTGAAACTGCAGCATATTTTGCACAAGCTGCTGAGCAGTCTTTAGAAAAACAGGCTCAACTTGAGCAAGATTGCACCTTGAGTTTTGAAGAATATTTGAAAAACTTTAGATAAAAAATTTTAAGAGGATTTACCATGAAATGGAGTTTCCGCTTCGTGAGTGGTTTGTTGTTTTTAGCCAGCGTGATCGGTATGTCTTTTGCGCTGTTTTTAGAACATGTACAAGGCTTAGAACCTTGTCCGTTATGCGTATTCCAACGTATTGGTTTGATTGGACTCGGCATCATTTCATTGATTGCATTGATTCACAATCCAGCATCGAATTGGGGTAAACGCATTTACGCATTGTTGGGGACACTATCAATTCTATGGTCTGCTGGGGTGGCTGCGCGTCATATTTGGCTGCAAAACTTACCGCCAGACAAAGTACCTAGCTGTGGCCCAGGACTGGATTATTGGGTAGAAACGCTGCCTTTAAAATCGGTCTTTGAGCAAGTACTGACCGGCTCTGGTGAATGTGCCAAAGTGGATTGGACCTTCTTGGGACAATCCTTACCGGTTTGGTCATTGGTGTTTTTTGCAGTCTTAACTTTGCTTAGTCTTTGGCAGTTATTGCGTAAATACCCAAGCAAACCAGTGCCACGTTTACGTGATAAATTTTAATTCTATGATGTAAAAAAAAGCCCTCAGTTGAGGGCTTTTTTTACGCATACACATGGTAGAAATTTTACTTTAGGTTAGGGCAATGCCTTCCATACTTTCCAAGTCCATCATAAATTCATAGATATGATCACAAGCTTTATCGTCATTGTTTGGATAGAACCAATGCACGATTTGCTCGGCCACTTGAGGGTGATGCTGAATTTCAAAATGGTTCAGGCCATAAAAAATCGCTTTATGTGAATCTGGCACTTTAAGCTGATAACGTGCATTTGGGTGTTCCCCTAAGGCACTTTTCACGCTGACCAAGTAATCTCCAATCACATGTCGCGTTTTATTGCGACGATGTTCATATTCAATGGTCCCTGCCACGAGGTAGGTATTGATATGTGATGGAATCGGGGCAGGTTTACGGTTGTCGTCCATGAGTCCAATGCGGACATCATTATGTTCCCAATCGTCATCACGCACGCTGCCATAGCGCAAATCTAAAATGCCGTTACTGCGAATATTCACCACGTGACCTACGATTTTGACCAAGGGGAAACGCCCCAATTGATCTTGCAAATGAAATCCGACACGTTCAAGTACCGCACCATGATGTGGTGAGCCCAAGCAGACTAGATTTTCAACTTGATGAATCCATTGATACATATTTTGTTTGCCATAAAAAATGGCACTACGGGACACTAAGCCCCCCATACTATGACCAATTAAGTCGATACTGGTAATACCTGGGTTGCGACGAACCAAATCTTCTAATGTATTGGCAAGGCTGCGGCCATTGGTCGAGATACGACGACCCGTGTTGTAATTTAAATACAGCATGGTGTTGTGGTCACGTTGTGACAGTAATTTTTCACCAATGCCGCCATATTTGGCTGTCGACCATGACAGATGATTCATGCAGAGCCCATGAATCAACAGGGTAATACGACCGGTTAATTCGCCTTTTTGTACCGCACCATAATGGTCGTAAACCACCATGGGTAAGGCCATCGGGTTGTGATATTTCAGTAAATAGTCGCCCAAGACCCCATTCAGCGCGCCCACTAAAAAATGTAAAGACGGCGTGAGCGGTTTGTCGTGTAAGCGTGGGAATTTTTCAATAATGCTACGCAGCGTTGGTGCGAGTAAATAATTGCCATAATTGAAAAAGGTGTTGTAAGAAAATTCATAAATCCGTGCAATGGTCGGCTGCTTATGAAAGGCTTTCGAGCCTTGTTCGCTCATTCCAAAAATACTGATTAAAATTTCACGTTGAATGTTTTTGATTAAGTCATGCACGACATCACTAAAACGCATTGTCACGAGCTGTGCCAAACCTTCCAGAACATCAGCTTGACTGGGTGGTGTGCGATCCCATTTACAATAGGTTTCATGCAATGGTGTTAAGCTAGGCATAATGTTCCTATCCTTACATTCAATGCTATCCCTCGATTGTATTTATTACTGGAATAGCCTGAAGGTTCATTGTTTATTTTATAAAATTCTCACGAACAGCTTTTACAATACCGATAACAGACCTGTCGGTGAATGCCTTTTGTCTGACAATTTTACTAAAAATTCAAATTTAGAAAATGTGATGCAGTTAGCACTTATATGCCACTTTTAAAGCAATTTAAAGATCAATTTGGAATCAAAATGATGAATATTGTGTATTTGCATGGTTTTCAAAGTAACTCAAATTCAGTGAAAGGACAGATATTGCGGAGCTATTGCGCAGACTTAAATGGTCTGTATGTGCATTTGCCAGATTTGAATATGCCACCGCTACAGGTGATGCAGCAGATGTCAGAGCTGATTGAAGGTTTAGATGATGTGGTTTTGGTGGGCAGCAGTTTAGGTGGCTTTTATGCGACGCAGTTGATGGCACGGCATCATATTCCTGCGGTGCTCATCAATCCTGCGGTCTATCCATGGCAATTATTTCGTGATTTATTTGGCGAGACGGCATTGCCCTATCAGGTAACTGAAACGTGGTGCTTGGATGATGCACAGCTCAATCAAATGCAGGCTTTGGCTGTATCTAAGGTTGAGAACGCAGATCAACTGTTGGTCTTGCTCCAACAAGGTGATGAAACCTTGGATTATCGAGATGCCGCTGATTTTTATAGTGCGGCTCAAGCTGGCATGGCCATGTTGATCACTGAGGTGGGTGGAACACATGGCATGGATGATTTTGCAGAAAAAATACCGATGCTCTTGCAGTTTTTGTCCGATGCTGTCAAAAATATGCCTAAATAAAATGATCCAATACAAATGCTGACCAGCTAGATCCAACATACAAAAAATGGGCAGTTACGACATCATTTGACGTTTAAATTGTTTAAGAAAATGGCGGCTGATCGCAAGAGATATGCATTTTAATAAAAAAGCATATACTGTAGCGCTTGAAGAAATGTTTTAACCAAAAAAGCAGGGAATTTTGCAACGTGACGCAATATACGGCTCAATCACTTGAAGTTTTATCTGGCCTAGATCCGGTACGTCGTCGTCCGGGGATGTATACAGACACTACACGACCAAACCATTTGGCGCAGGAAGTGATAGATAACGCCGTCGATGAAGCGCTTGCAGGACATGCCAATAAAATTACCGTGACAGTGTATAAAGACGGCTCATTGTCAGTTGAAGATAATGGTCGTGGGATGCCAGTTGACATCCATCCTGAGTATGGTCAAAGCGGGATTGAAATTATTCTGACCAAACTACATGCCGGCGGTAAATTCAGCACAGACAATTATCAATTTTCAGGTGGTCTGCATGGTGTAGGGATTTCTGTCGTCAACGCATTGTCCAACCGTGTTGAGGTGGAAGTTCAACGTCATGGCAACCTGTATAAAATGGCCTTTGAACATGGTGAACCGGTTGCGCCACTGGAAGTTTTGGAAGGTAAATGCGCTAAACGTGCAACGGGTACTACCGTGCATTTTTGGCCTGAAGCCAAATATTTTGATTCGCCTAAATTTGCGCTGAAAGCCTTAAAACACAACTTAAAAGCCAAGGCTGTTTTGGCGGCAGGCTTGCAGATTATTTATATCGATCAAATCAACAACGAAAAGATCGAATGGCAGTTTGAAAATGGTCTGGTTGACTATTTGATGGATGAGCTGCAAGACCGTAACATCGTTCCTGTTCCTGCATTTGTTGCGACTGGTGAAGCTGAACGTGCTAGTGCTGAATTTGCCATTTGCTGGAACGTTGAAGGAGGCGAACAGATTCAAGAAAGTTATGTCAATTTGATTCCAACTGCGCAAGGCGGTACACATGTCAACGGTTTACGTTCGGGTGTGACAGATGCGATTCGTGAGTTCTGTGAATTACGTAACTTGTTGCCGCGTAATATGAAGCTGTCTGCCGAAGATGTGTGGGATGGCGTCAACTTTATTCTGTCTTTGAAATTCCAAGAGCCACAATTTTCGGGTCAGACCAAAGAACGACTTTCAAGCCGTGAAGCCTCTGGTGTGGTGTTAAATATTGCCAAAGATGCCTTTGCACTGTGGCTGAATCAAAACTCCGATATTGCCATGCAACTGGCTGAAATGGTGATTGCTAAGGCTGGTCGCCGTTTAAAAGCTGCGAAAAAAGTTGAACGTAAAAAGATCGTTTCAGGTCCAGCCTTACCAGGTAAATTGGCCGACTGTGTGGGCCATACCCTTGAAGAATCAGAACTGTTTATTGTGGAGGGGGATTCTGCAGGTGGTTCTGCTAAGCAAGCACGTGATAAGAACTTCCAAGCGATCATGCCGATCCGCGGTAAGATTTTAAATACTTGGGAAGTGTCATCAGACGAGGTCTTAGCATCGCAAGAAGTACATGATATTGCGATTGCGATTGGTGTAGATCCGGGCAGTGACGACTTGTCAGAACTTCGTTATGGCAAGATTTGTATCTTGGCCGATGCCGACTCTGATGGTTTGCACATTGCGACTTTACTCTGCGCATTGTTCGTCAAACATTTCCATACTTTGGTTGAGGAAGGACATCTGTTTGTGGCGATGCCACCGCTGTTCCGTATAGATGACAATAAAGATGTGCACTATGCCTTGGATGAAGATGAACTAGAAAGCATCTTAAAGAAATGTAAAACCAAAAATCCTCAAATCACACGATTTAAAGGATTGGGCGAGATGAACGCGAGTCAGCTGCGTGAAACGACTATGGATCCCGATACACGTCGTTTAGTGCAACTGGACTTGGATGACGTACAGTTTACTTCAGGTTTACTCGACAAATTATTGGCGAAGAAGCGCTCTTCAGACCGTAAATATTGGTTGGAACAGAAGGGTAATTTGGCCGATTTAGCGGTTTAAAATTGCAACAAGGAAAAAACCACGCAAGTGGTTTTTTTTGCTTCAAATTTAGGAAAAGCTGCATGATTTGTGTGCCAAAACACCGTGTTTTTTGAAAAACGTCGCAAAATTGTTCAATTATAGGTCAAATGTTGGATACAAGTTTGTATGCATCTTTGCGGTGATTTTACGATTTTTGAATCGACCCATAAAAAATTAAAAGCAAATTTTATGATTTTAACTATATGAAAAATAATATTTAAAAATAAATAAAAGCACTCAATCAAAATAAAAAATAAGGCTTAGCACAGTTATTGAATTGCTCTGTTGTGATGAAAGACAACAAATGCATTTTAAAAATGTGAATTACAAGCTTAGGTTGGGAGTGTGAATAATGTTTCAACGCAATGTATTTGCTAAAAGTATTTTAGCGGCAACGATGACTGGGGCGATTGCTTTAACGGGCTGTTCAAAACCAGCAGAAAAATAACAGAAAGTGCTGCATCTGAACCAAAAGCCGCTGCAGTAAGTGGCGATACTATTAAAGTCGGGATCTTACATTCGCTGTCAGGCACGATGGCGATCTCAGAAACTTCTCTTAAAGATACGGCCTTGATGGCGATTAATGAAATTAATGCCAATGGCGGGGTATTGGGTAAAAAACTAGAACCTGTGGTGGTTGATCCAGCATCGGACTGGCCATTATTTGCGGAAAAAACCCGTCAGTTGATTACCCAAGACAAAGTAGCCGTGATTTTTGGTTGCTGGACGTCGGTATCTCGTAAGTCGGTTTTACCCGTGGTTGAAGAATTAAATGGCTTATTGTTCTACCCTGTTCAGTATGAAGGTCAGGAACAGTCTAAAAATATTTTCTACACAGGTGCGGCACCGAATCAGCAAGCGATTCCTGCTGTTGAGTACCTGATGAGTGAAGAGGGTGGAAAGGCAGAACGCTTTGTACTGTTGGGCACGGACTATGTTTACCCACGTACCACCAACAAAATCTTACGTGCATTCTTGAAGTCAAAAGGCATTGCCGATGCAGACATCATGGAAGAATATACCCCATTTGGTCATAGCAACTATCAAACCATTGTGGGCAATGTGAAGAAGTTTGCGGCAGGGAAAAAGACGGCTGTGATCTCGACCATTAACGGCGATTCAAATGTGCCGTTCTATCGTGAATTGGGCAACCAAGGCATCAAAGCTGCGGATATTCCTGTGATGGCGTTCTCTGTGGGTGAAGAGGAATTACGCGGTATCGATACCAAGCCGCTGGTCGGACACTTAGCGTCGTGGAACTACTTCATGTCGGTGAAAAATCCAGTGAATACTGAATTCACCAATAAAATGAAGCAGTATGCCGTGGAATACAAACTGCCAAATGCCGATAAATTTGTGACCAATGACCCGATGGAGGCTACCTATGTCGGCATCAATATGTGGAAACAAGCGGTAGAAAAAGCAGGAAGCACAGATGTCGATAAAGTGCGTGAAGCTATGGCCGGCCAAGAATTTAAAGCGCCATCGGGCTATACCTTGCAAATGGATGCGTCGAACCATCATTTGCATAAACCAGTCATGATTGGTCAGATCCGTGCTGATGGTCAGTTTGACGTGGTACACAAAACCGCAAAAACCATTGCTGCAGAGCCATGGAGTCCGTACATCCCTAAATAATTCAATCCGAATGCCTGCTGCCATTGTGTAGTGGGCATGTTTTGATGTGATCCCTAGATGGGGTTGTTCTATTACTCAATAGGGATGCTTATAAGATGAAAAAATTACGCAATTTCCCGATCCTTTTTCTATTCCTGAGCCAATTATTCTGTCTGCAAATCGTGCATGCAGAAACAGCAGCGGATGTGGTACCTACGGTGCAATCTGTGCAGCAAGGTGACGCCATTCAGCAATTTGTTCGCGGTAGTTTTACCGAGCGACGTAGCTTACTCAATCAATGGCCGGGCGATATTGAATCCTTAGATCAGTTGGCCGCATTGGTCGAAAAAGACCAGTTATATAGTGGTCAAAGTGGTCAAACCTATATTTTAGAAACTGACGAAAAATTATTGAGCTATCCTGATTTGCAAACCGTGACGGATTGGCCTGCCGATTTATCCCAAGTCACCTTGGTGAATACCCTTCGTAAAGCCTTAACTTTTGCGCAAGCGAAAGAAAAGCTGCAATCGGATGATTTAAACCAGCGTTTAGATGCGATCGATATTTTAGAAAATAACTTGGCTGAGTTGGATGTTAAAAATATTAATCAATTGTATTTAAATGAAAAAAATAACAAAGTTAAAGCCCGTTTAGCGCAGCTTAAAGCGCGCTTGGACTATCAAAACCCTGATGTTTTACAAAAAATACAGGCGGCTAAAGTGCTGCAAGATTCTAACCGTCCCGATGTATTGGCGATGGTGGAACAGGAATTACAACAAGCCAACCTGCATCCCGAGTTAAAAGCCGCACTGACAGAAGCCAAGAGCAATATTAAAACCCGTATTCAGGCCAGTGAATGGACTGGACATGTCTTTTCTGGACTGAGCACGGCCAGTATTTTATTGCTGGCGGCGTTGGGCTTAGCCATCACTTATGGTCTGCTTGGCGTGATTAACATGGCGAACTGATCATGATAGGGGCCTATACCACTTATGTGGTGCAAAGCCTGTTTAAGAGTTATCTCAGTAGCTATGTCGATTGGTACTTGATTGCCGCGATTCCTGCTGCATTTTTTGTTAGCGCTTTGATCGGCATGTTGATTGAACGTACTGTTATTCGTCCCTTGTATGGCCGTCAATTGGAAACGCTATTAGCCACCTTTGGTGTGAGCTTAATTTTAATGCAATTGGTGCGTATGGTTTTTGGAGCGCAGAACGTTGAGGTGTCGAATATTTCATGGCTGTCTGGGGGCATTGCCGTGACACCGAGCCTGATGCTGCCTTATAACCGTATTGCCATTATTGGCTTTACCATTGCGGTACTCCTGTTGCTGGTTTACTTGCTGAATAAAACCCGCTTTGGTTTATTTGTTCGTGCCGTGACGCAAAACCGTCAAATGGCACAGGCCGTTGGTATCCGTTCTAGCCGCATTGACATGATGGCTTTTGGTTTAGGTTCAGGGCTTGCAGGTCTTGCAGGCTGTGCCTTAGCACAAGTCGGCAATGTCGGTCCTGACCTAGGACAAAACTATATTATCGATGCGTTCTTGGTGGTTGTGGTTGGCGGTGTTGGCCAAGTATGGGGCGCAGTACTGGCGGCCTTAGGTCTAGGTGTCAGTGGCACAGTGCTGGAAATCGGCATGGGTGCGGTCTTAGCGAAAATTATTCTACTGGTTCTTGTGATTTTGTTTATTCAAAAACGTCCACAAGGTTTGTTTGCCATCAAAGGCCGTTTTGTGGAGTAAGCGCATGAAAATCACTTCATTATTATCGGATAAACCCTATAGCGGTATGGCGATTGCCGTGTGCTTTGCCATTTTACTGATTTTACCTTGGTTACATGTATTACCCGCCGATTCAGCACTGCATTTATCAGCGTATTGGGTCACGCTCATTGGCAAGATTATGTGTCTCGCCTTGGTGGCATTGGCCTTAGATTTGGTTTGGGGCTATGCCGGCATTTTAAGCTTGGGGTATGGTTTGTACTTTGCCTTGGGCGGCTATGCCTTCGGCATGTATCTCATGCGTGAAGCGGCAGGCGATGGCTTACCCGACTTTATGCGCTTTTTGAGTTGGACCGAGCTACCGTGGTACTGGATGGGTACTGAACATATCGTGTGGGCATTGGCTTTGGTGGTTTTGGTCCCAGGACTGATTGCCTTCATTTTTGGCTTCTTTGCCTTCCGCTCAAAAATTAAAGGCGTGTATTTTTCAATTATTACCCAAGCCATGACCTTTGCTGCGGCGCTACTGTTTTTCCGCAATGAAACCGGCTTTGGCGGTAACAACGGCTTTACCGGTTTTAAAACCATCTTAGGTATGGATATTACCTCTGCACCAATGCGTGCAACCCTGTGTTTCCTCACTGCGCTGACTTTGCTGGTCTGTTTTGTCGGCTTACGCCACTTGATGAATAAACCCTATGGTCGCGTACTTGGTGCAATTCGTGACAGTGAAAACCGTTTGCAATATTTAGGTTACCGCACCTTATGGTACAAGCTCTCTGCATGGGTGTTGTCTGCCGTGATCGCAGGGATTGCAGGCGCTCTGTATGTACCCCAAGTTGGCATTATTAACCCGAGTGAGATGAACCCTGTCAATTCGATTGAAATGGCGGTGTGGGTGGCTGCAGGTGGTCGCGGTACGCTGATTGGCCCGATACTGGGTGCAGGTTTGATCAACGGGATGAAGACCTATTTCACGGTGGCTTATCCAGAGGTATGGCTATTGATTTTAGGTGCGCTGTTTATTGTGGTAACGATATTCCTGCCAAATGGCGTGATTGGGCTATTAGAGCGGTTTAAAAAGGAGCGCAGCGAATGAGTGATCAATGGGTTCAACCGCATGGCGGTCATGCTGCTGAAGGCTATGGACGACCGAAGGAGCAGGGTGCGGATTTCAGTCACGGGATAGCCCTGTATTTGGAAAAAGTCAGCGTCTGGTTTGATTCTTTCCGCGCATTAAATGATTTGTCGTTATATATCAAAGAAGGTGAGCTGCGCTGCATCATTGGTCCCAATGGTGCAGGCAAAACCACGCTGATGGATGTGATTACCGGTAAAACTCGTCCGACAGAAGGTTCGGCTTTTTTTGGGCAAACCTATGATTTGGCAAAAATGAGTACAGAGCAAATTGCAGAAGCTGGGATCGGTCGTAAGTTTCAAAAGCCTACTGTATTTGAAAATTTTACCGTGATGGAAAACCTGTTATTGGCTGCACCTAAAGATAAACGAGTAAAAAAGAGTTTTTTCAGCAAGCTTGATCCAGATGCGCAAAACGCCTTGGACGAATCTTTAGCACAAATCCGCTTAGAAGAATTGATCCTTAAACCGGCAGGGCTGTTGTCACATGGTCAAAAGCAGTGGTTAGAAATAGGCATGCTACTGATGCAGCGCCCAAAGTTGATTTTGCTGGATGAACCTGTAGCAGGAATGACCGATGCTGAAACAGAGCGTACCGCAGAGCTGTGTTTAGAGTTGAAAAAGAACCATACCCTTGTTGTGGTTGAACATGACATGAGCTTTATTGACACCATCAGTGAAAAAGTCACCGTGTTGGCGCAAGGTGCGATTTTGGCAGAGGGTACATTGGCCGAAGTCCAAGCCAATGAAGATGTCATTGAAAAATATCTCGGACGTTAAGGAGCAGACCATGTTAGAAGTCAAAGACGTCAATCAGTTTTATGGTGGCAGTCATATTTTAAGAGATGTGACATTTGCCGCTCCCGTGGGGGCATGTTCAGTGGTGCTCGGGCGAAATGGTGTGGGTAAAACCACCCTCTTAAAATGTTTAATGGGCATTTTACCGATCAAGTCTGGGCAGATCTTACTGGATGGCAAAGACATTTCTAAACTGAGTCCAGAGCAACGTGTACGTGAAGGCTTGGCTTATGTACCACAAGGACGGGACATTTTTTCAACCTTGACCGTTGAAGAAAATATTTTGATTGGGATGGCAAAATTTAAAGGCGCTAAAACCCGAAAAGTGCCAGAACATCTCTATGAGATTTTCCCCGTATTGGATGAAATGAAACATCGTCGAGGTGGAGATTTATCTGGTGGTCAGCAGCAACAATTGGCGATTGCCCGTGCGCTCGCTTCCGAACCACGGGTATTGATTTTAGATGAACCGACCGAAGGCATTCAGCCGTCGATTATTAAAGACATTGGCCGTGTGATTCGTCAGTTAGCCGATGGCGGAGAAATGGCGATTGTTTTGGTTGAACAGTTTTATGATTTTGCAGAAGAACTGGCAGATGAATATACCGTGATGGCGCGGGGGCAAGTGATTGCACAAGGTGTCGGTAGTGAAATGCCTGAAAAAGGCATTCGGGAATTGGTGGCGATTTAACATTTAGTTGACTGCGATGTGTGGCGGGCTTGTATCAATCAAGCTCGTTACTCTTTTCATTCAATTTACTACGCTCAAAAAATCGTTGCTGGTCATGGAAATGGCATCAAAAAAACGAGTGGCATAAATTTTTTTTGTTTTAAACCATAAGCTTAAGTTGTTCTCAGTATCGTCATTTGAAGCTTCAGCATGTCGTGCTTCAGTGATGCTAAGTGCAGTACTGAAACTTTGGTAAAGGGCGAATGGGCATCCATCAGTATTCGATCAACTCCAGTCGAATATACAAAATATCTGCTTTATTTTTGTGTGGATTACATTAATCTAAATGTACGACATAACAAGAAGATAAAAATATGGACGCGATATTATATTTGATCCCACCGAATGATTTGGAAACACTGATTTTAGAAGCAGAAACCCCTCAAGATGTCTTGGATTCACCCTTTGTACAACACTCCTTTTTTTTAGGGGAAGCGTGGCAAGAGTTGAATCCATTATTAAGCGTGAACAGTGATTCAGCTGCTGCACTGAATTATGCCATTCAGGCAGAACATCCATTGTCAGAGCGAAGACCGGGACTGAGCCTTGCAGTGCATTACAATACTGTAGTTCGAGTTGCAGAAATCCATCAGGCATTACAACAGTTAAGCGTGGATGAAATCAAAAAACGTTATTTGGTCACGATTGCAGAAACCGCACCTGAGCAAGAGCTTAAATTGGCCGAATTAAAACTGCTTTTTTTACAGTTACAAGATCTTTATCGTGATGCGGTGCGTCATAATTTATCGGTGCTGAGTGTGATACAAGATGGTATTCGTTTGGATAAATTACCATAAACACAGCTCAACACAGGCTATAACTGAAGTTGCATCAGGACGAGATCTCGCCATTCACCAAATTTTTGTCCCACTTCAGGCATATAACCTGTTTGCTTAAAGCCTAATTTTTTGTGCAGGGCAATCGAGGCGCTATTGCCGTGATCAATGCCAGCGATCATGACATGCATATTTTGGCTTTTGGCATGCTGAATTAGGTGCTCCAATAGTTGCTGACCGAGACCTAGTCGAGCATAGTTTGGGTCAATATAGACAGAATGCTCAACAGTATGTCGATAGCCAGCAAAATGACGGAAAGAACCATAGTCAGCATAACCGGCGATTTGCTGTTGATCTTGATCTTCAATCACCACAAAAGGAAAATTTTGCTTTTGGAAATCCAGCAATTTCTGTTGAAAAGAGTCAAGGGTATAAGCTTTATCATTCCATGTCGCAAAGCCGTTGAGAACTTCATGATTATAGATTGCGAGAATGGCCGCTAAGTCTTGTGGAATTGCAGGTCGAATGAGAAAAGACATGCGCAAATTTCTGATAAAAATAAAGTCAATTTAAAAACTTAGGCATAAAAAAAGCAAGGTGATGAACCTTGCTTTTTTCTTCATAGCGTTCTGAGTCGAACTTAGAAGTGGTATTTCACCAATGCGCTGACATCGTTTTGGTCTACGCCTTTAATACCAAATTTGTTGTTCCAAACTGAATGTTCGATACCAACATATAACTTAGTTTTTGGTGAAATGTGTTTACCCACATTCCATTTGTACTGAGATGTCCAGTTTAATTCACTTGCATGGTCTGCTTCAGCAGTTGACCAGTCTAGGAAGGCATCTGCTAAAAACTCTTCTGAACCTAATTTGAACGGCACTGCATAAGTGATTGTCATTTGATAATCATCTTTAGTCTTGTCGTTAGCTGCTTTATAGAAGTTCACATTCGCATATTGTGTATATGGAATATCGAGAGAGAAACCTACACCGTACAAGAAGTTGTTAAATTCAGAGTTGTGGTGATCGTAACCCGCATTATGTTCCCAAGTCGTTGCAATCAGAACGTCTTTGATTGGACCCATAGAAAGGTCTTTACCAGAAACTTCACCTAAGCTTAGACGTGGCGCTAATTCTGCATAAGTTGATTGATCATCGTTACCATCTAATTGTTGGTCAACGAAGAAGAATACATCTGAATATTTCAGTTTAGCGGCATATTCGGCTGTGATCGTTGTACGGTCTTCAGTACCCACTTCATAGTTTTCACCATATAAGCCAGTTAAGCTGAAATCTTGCCATACGATAGGTGAAGCTTGAGTGAAAGCAGCAGCAGATGCTAATGCACATGATGCAACGATTTGTGTAAGTTTCATTAAAAAATATCTCCCCCGAGAAGCACTGAAAGCATACAGATTATTAAGCAAAAATAAAGCCAAATTTTACTCAACGGCAAAATTGTTTTGTAATTTGAAGGGGAAATACGCTGTGAATGATCGATGACGGTAAAAGCGAGATTTTGAGTTTGAATGGAATTGTGCAAATAGAAGGTGGGCGTCGAGGAAATGCACAAAAATATGACCCAAATCAATTAAAACAATGCAAATCTACAATAAAGTCTTACTTTTTTTATGGATATTAAAAAAATATCAAAATAGCACTTGCAAAATTCTAACTTAAGACCGATATTCGAAGTATAAGGACACGGATCTGCAGACTCTAAAGTGTTCATCATTCAATGTGGAGGACGACGTTCCATACAAAGTTGAAGATGGTCATTGCTGTAACATTTACAGCAAATGTAACGTGCCAAGATAATAAGTTTTGCACAAATTTTTATAGCTAATACAGATAGATATGAGGATGATATTATGAACATTGAAATCCGTACAGATAAAAACATTATAAACAGTGATCGACTAATTACATACGTTCGTGCAGAACTTAATGAAGAATTTCAGCGCCATAGTGAACGCATTACCCACTTTTCGGTGCATTTAAGTGATGAAAATGGGGACAAGGGCGGCAGCGACGACATAAAATGTATGATTGAAGCACGTCCAGCAGGTTTGAAGCCTGTCGTGGTCAACCATCGTGGTCATAATGTAGATACAGCTATTCACGGTGCAATTGATCGACTTAAACGTAGTCTTGAACATGTGTTCGAAAAGAAAGAGAACCCGCGCAGTACGCAACCTGCTTTTGCTGATGCGGATGACAGCGTAGACGACGAATAAGTCTCAAAATTTAAAAAAAGCCCTGCGGGGCTTTTTTTGTGTGTTTTGTATTTTGTTTTACATGAAATTCAAACAAACGCAGCTTTATTCGGCATAATAGATCAAAATAAATTGAAGTGAGCTTTCCAGATGTTAACAGCGCAACAACAGCTTTTTGTGCAAGCGTTAGAAGAACAAGATCTTGCACAGGTGCAACGCCTGTTGGCAGATGGTCTTAATCCAAATTTTATCGACTTTGAGAAAGGACCTGCGGTTTCTGTATGGTCTGATGGTTTGTTTAAATGGTGGGAAATGGTTTGCGAAGCGTATGAAGCAGGCCAACCTTTAACAGCAGAACAGAAAACACAACATTTAGATGTACATATGCAAATCTTGGAAGCGCTGATTCAAGCCAAAGCCAATGTGCATTTATGGGATGCTGAAGAAATTTATGGTCCATTATGGGATGCTGCGAGTGCAGCATGTGTCCCTGCGGTACAGCGTTTATTGGATGAAAAAGTGAATCCAAATATGATTGATAGCGATGGTTTAACCATTTTATCGTCGATTAGTGAATTATTTTTTGACTGTGATTTTGACGCGGTAAATTGGTCGGAAGCATTGGAAGAAGAAAAACAAACCTTGGAGCTTTTGCGTAGCCATGGCGCAAAAATGACCAAAGAATTAGCATAATTGTGAGTAAAAACATGACTGTATTTAAAGTTTTAAGCATTGCAACATTATCCAGTTTGAGCCTGTCTGCATTTGCGGCGGATTTTTCATTTGATCGTCCGGGCGCGGGTATGGGCACAGGCATTACCCCTGTAGGTCGTTTGGCATGGGAACAAAGTTTGCCAGCAGCGAGCTATAGTGAAAGTCGTGATGAAAATGGTGAAAAAGTAAAAAACACCACTTTAAATGCAGACATGTTATTCCGTACTGGTTTGGCAAAAGATTTGGAATTGCAATTGGGTTGGCAAGGTCCTGCATGGTCTAAAACCAAAGTTGCGGGTCGCTCAGTTGAAGATGATGGTTTGGGTGATGTCAGCATTGGCCTGAAAAAAGCCATTGATTTGAATGATGAGAAATTGTCGATGGCTATTCTTGCTGAAGCTATTATTGCGACAGGCAATGAAGGTTTTAGTGCTGAGGACGATATTTATAGTCTGACTTCCGCTGTGGCTTATGATTATAGCGATACAATTGGGACTTCAATGACCATGCGTTATGAAGTTCAAGATGGTGATTGGGCTGTGAGTGCCATTCCAGGAATGGAATATCAAATTGCGGGTAATTTATCGGGTTTTTCTGAGCTGGTTTATCGCAAAGCAGAGAGTACGGATCAGGAAGTTTCTTTGGCTTCCGGTCTAACGTATGCCGTTTCGGATCGTATGCAGTTGGATGCGAGCGTCGGTCTAGAACTCACTGGCGGTCATAAAAATTATCAGTCAGGTTTGGGCGTATCTTACCTGTTCTAAAAAAACCTAAATTTTAAAACGTAAAAATACAGACTGAGGATGAATTCAGCTGAATGAAACAATGGACTTATGTTGCGGCAGCGGCTGTGCTGTCGTTCAGTATGGGCGTCTCTGCTCAGGATGCATTACTTTCAGCTGAAGATGCTTTTCCTTTCTCGGTCGTCTCTGATCGTGCAGATCAGGCGGAGCTGAGTTGGGATATTCCAGCGCATTATTATCTGTATCAGCACAAAATAGAGGTGAAGCAGGGCAATCAAGTTTTAGCTTTGGATTTGCCTGCTGCTGAGGATTTAAAAGACGATAACTATGGTCATACGCAGGTGTATTACCAAAAGTTGAGTTTTAAAATTCCGACTCAAAAACTGCAGACTTATCAAGTCAGTTGGCAAGGCTGTGCCAAGGATCGGGTGTGTTATCCACCACAGAGTATCAGCTTTGAAACGGATGCTTCTGGTTTGGTCACACAGCAAAATCTAGCCACCCCAAGCAAACGTTTACTCGACTTTGCAGCAGAAAATAATGCTGAACAGCCTACGGCGAATCATTTAGATCAGCAGCGGGCAGATAATGCTGCACTGGCTTCTGATCGCTATACCGCAAGCGACCAAATGTGGTCTGAAAAATTAGCGCAAAGCTCCATATTTTATGGCCTTTTACTGTTTTTTGGACTGGGTTTTTTGTTGGCTTTTACGCCATGTTCATTGCCGATGCTGCCGATTTTAACCTCACTGATAGTCCGCGATAGCCGAGGTTTAAAAGCATGGATGATTGCACTGACTTTTGTCACCAGTATGGCGATGGTGTATGCCATTCTCGGCTTGGTGGCGTCGTCTGCAGGTTTGAATTTCCAGCGTTGGTTGCAACAGCCTTCGACCTTAATTGCCTTTAGCGTGCTCTTTGTGGTTTTTGCCCTGAATTTATTTGGTTTATTTGAACTGAAATTGCCTCGCAGTTGGGTCAATCGCTTAGACCAAGCTCAGTCGATGCAAAAAGGTGGTAGTCTCGTTGGCGCTGGAGTCATGGGGATGATTTCAGCATTGCTGGTCGGTCCTTGTATGACAGCACCGTTGGCAGGCGCATTATTATTTATTTCGCAAACCCAAAGTCAGTGGCAAGGTGCATTATTGTTATTCACCCTCGGCTTTGGCATGGGGACCCCGCTATTGTTGGCCAGTGTCCTTGGCTCACGGGTATTGCCTAAAGCGGGATTGTGGATGAACCAAATCAAGGTGCTCTTTGCTTTCATTATGTTGGCCTTGGCTTTGTATTTCATTCGACCATTGATCAGTGAAGCTTGGTTACAGTGGTTATCCCTTGCTCTGGGTCTGGTGTTTAGCACTTATGTGCTTTGGCGCATTTTATGGCGCAGTACTCAGCTCAAATGGTTGTATATCTTGGTGTTCTGTGCAGCTGTACCTTATATTGTGTACAGTCAATATCAACACAGCCAATGTTTTTTAGTCGAAGAAAGTCAACAACAAAGTGCTTGGCATGTGGCACATACAGCGGAAGAGTTTCAACGTTTATTAAGTGAAATTCCCCAAGGTCAATCCGCAATTATTGATGTCTATGCCGATTGGTGTGTGGCCTGTCAGCCGATTGAACATAAAGTTTTAAAATCGACAGCAGTACAACAGGCTTTGGCACCGCATTACCTAATTAAGTTAGATTTGAGTCAGTATGATGCAACCCATCAAGTTCTGCTCAATCAATGGGATATTTTAGGGCCACCAACCTATTTATTTTTAGATACAGCGCATCAAGAGATACGTGGACTACGCTTGACGGGCGCTTTTAGCGAGAAAGAATTGCTAGCGCAATTGGAAAAATTTAAATCGCGTGGAGAATAAAAATGATGCAATTATATATTGCAAATAAAAACTATTCGACGTGGTCTATGCGACCGTGGTTGGTGTTACACGCGTTTAATTTACCGTTTCAAGAGATCTTGATTCCTTTTTCTGAAGCTGAGGATGGCGGAGCGTTCAAGCAGCAAATGTTAGCCCTACATGCCAATGGGAAAGTGCCCCTATTGGAACATGACGGTGTGATGATTTGGGACTCATTGGCAATTTGTGAATATTTGGCAGAGCAGTTTCAAGAGCTTCCACTGTGGCCTAAAGATCCCACGCAACGCGCATGGGCACGTAGTATTTGCGCGGAAATGCACAGTAGTTTTATGCAATTGCGTAGCTTATGTAGTATGAATCTGCAGGCGGATTATGGTCGTCATGGTCAGAGATTATGGTCTGAACATGCCGAGTTGCGTGCTGAAGTGACTCGAATCGAGCAGATTTGGTCGAGTCGTCCTGCGGTGGATGGCTTTCTATGCGGTGAATTTAGTATTGCCGATGCATTTTTTGCACCCGTGGTGACACGTTTACAGACCTTCCAGCTACCTGTGAGTGACAACACACAGCGTTATATGCAAAAGATTTTGCAGCATCCTTCTGTGGTGGCATGGATCACGGCTGCTCAACTGGAACAGCCAGTCCGTCGTATGGAACAGTATCCACGTTAAAAGCTCAACGCCACGTCTGACCTAGATAAAAGTTTTAAACCAAATGGCTAAAGCTTTGTTGTTCTGTGTACGCCATGACCATGTTACGACCACCAGCTTTAGCTGCATATAGCGCTTGATCTGCATGGGTCAGTAATTGTTGTGGTACTAATTCAGGCGTTGAAATCGCAATGCCAAAACTGGCTGTCACATGAATCGACTGATCGTCATGCCCCCAAATTTGAAGCTGTTCAATGGCTTTTCGACAGCGCTCTGCAATGAAAATTGCTTGTTCTAAGTTAGAGTTTTTTAACACCAAAATAAACTCTTCCCCGCCAAAACGTCCAACCACATCACTACCACGTAAATGTTGGTTTAATATTTGGCTGACGAGAATCAAGGTTTCATCGCCTTTATCGTGTCCGTATTCATCATTGATGCGTTTAAAATGGTCTAAGTCCAACAAGACCAGTGCATATGTATCTGTTTTAGCACTATCGAGCTGTTCCAGACATTGATTGATACTGCGTCGATTAAATAAATTGGTCAGTGGGTCGACTTGACTGAGTTTTTGAATCAAATGCTCACGGTGACGCCATTGGCTCAGTAAGATTTCAAATAAAGCCAGACAGGTTAATAAAATAGGAACAATGAAAAAGATCATTGAGAAGAGCCAAAAACTATTTTGATAGCCATAGGCATGAGGTTGAAAAATCGGGGCATAGGGGATAATGCCGCGGATGCTTAAATACATACAAATGGATAAAAAAATCGTGGCTGGAATCAGCATGCTATAGACGATTTTTCGTGTAAATAGCACCAATCCAACGGTCACAAGGCTCACGTAGGAGATCATGGTGGCTGGACTCATGACACCAATTAAATAACCGTCACGACATAAAGAAATGACGAATAAGCCGACCGAAAGATAAGGTAAAATTAGCTGAATCTTGGGATTATCTTTTCCAGCATAGCAAGGCCAAATCAGCAGGACCATTAAGCAAAAAAAGACGATGTTGGTCCACAATTGAGAGTGGATGAGATCAAGGTTAACCCACTGCCAAAGTTCTGGCGTGACATAAACATAAAATTTCCAAATGATCCAAAGCAGATGAATGGCTGAGCCAAGCATCAGCATGAGCATACACTTTTTCAGGATACTCCAATTCATCACCACTTCATCTTCCAGTAAATACTGGGCGATTCTATTGCGGAGGATCATGTCACGTATGCTTGATTTCACCGTCATCCTGTGTCATTGCCCTGTTCGAGTTATCAGTTTTTTTCTTAAAGTTTATATAGATATCATTTTATAGGCTTACATTAGCATGAAAATTTACACTTGATAACGGTCAAGAACCGCTCAGTAATTTTAAATTTTTTACGAGTTCAAAAAGATTGTTCTAAAAATAAAACATAGTGTCATAAGGATCGGGATTATTCTATTTATGAAAAGTGATTACACTAGGCTCAAGTTAATAACAACAGCTTTAGGTTTTAGTCATGAAAATTTTGCATATTGATTCAAGCATCATGGGCGACGCTTCAGTTTCACGTCAACTCAGCGCTGAAATTGTACAACAGCTACAGCAAAAACATGGTGATGCGGTACAGGTTCAATATCTCGATTTAGCAGTACAGCAGATTCCACATCTCAGCAGTGAAATTTTGATGGGTCAGAATGCAGAACAATCGGCTTTAGGCGAGCAACTGTTACAACAGTATTTGGATGCCGATGTGGTTGTGGTTGGTGCTGCTATGTATAACTTCGGTTTGCCATCAACTTTGAAAGCATGGATCGACCGTATCAGTGTTGCAGGTCGTACCTTTAAATATACAGAACAAGGTCCAGTGGGCTTGGCAGGTGACAAAAAAGTTTATATTGCCAGCAGTCGTGGCGGTGTGTATGGCGATAACAGCCCTGTAGATTATCAAGAAGGTTTATTAAAAGCCGTGTTTAATTTCACAGGTGTCAGCGATATTGATGTGATTCGTGCCGAAGGTGTCAATATGGGACCAGATATGAAAGCACAAGCAATGGCAACAGCTCAGGCTCAAATTCAAGCCATTTAATAGATTGACATTTCCCTCTTAGGTCAGCATCTGCTGACCTTTTTTTATGGTGACTTTGATCCATTTCAGGGATTATTTTTCAGCGATTAATCCTGATCCAGTCGATGTGCAAAATCGGCTAAATCACTCAGCGCACGCTGTCCTTCTTCAAACCAAGAGCTAAACATTTGGAAGTTATGCCACATGCCAGTGTACAGCTTAAATTCGACATCTAGGCCAGCTTCTTCTGCTTTGACTTTAAAGCGCTGCGCATCATCCAATAAAATTTCTTTAGAACCTACTTGAATATGAATCGGAGGCAGTCCTTTGAGCTCGGCAAAAAAAGGCGAGACCAATGGATCAGCTCGATCGACCGAGCGTGGTACATAATAATCAATGCCTGTTTCGAGGGCTTCTATGCTTAACAGCGCATCATGCTTACGGTTATAGCGTAGGGACTCACTGCTCAGCGTCAGGTCTAAAAACGGTGACATCAACACCAAACCACTGACTTGTGGAAGTTGTTCCTGTTGAATTTTAAGGGCTAAGGCAAGCGCTAAGTTTGCACCACAAGAGTCGCCTGACAAAATAATATCTTTGGCTTGAATCCCTTGATCTAATAACACCGCATACACATCAAAAAGGGCATCGAGTGCTTCAGGAAACTGTGCTTCTGGGGATAAAGGATAATCCAAATGTAACACTTGCATTTGCGTGCGTGCGGTAACTTGAGTCAGAAACGCCCGATGTGTGTTCATCGAACCCAAGAAAAATGCGCCCCCATGAATATGAAAAATTAATTGGGTCGATGCCTGTTGCGGTTTGATTTCTTCGGCTTTTAAGCCGGCTAAGCGAATCGGGCGAATTTGTACATCCGGGTTTTGGGGAAATGCACGACACATTTGTTCCAAAGCAAAACGTAAAGTATTGGGCGGTAAATTGAACTGGCTCGGCCCACGAATTGTTGTTTTTAAAATGCTTTCTGTAATCAGTTGTTTCGTCAGTGGCGATATCTTCATTGTCTTTCCATCTTTTTCTATTTTAGGAATCGTGTGAGCATATTTACCAACACAAATTACAAGGTTACACTAAACGGTCACATACAAAAATTGATAAATTGTTGTGACTTTTGGATACTAATGTCGTCTATATCAGACCAGGGAAATAAACAAAAATGAAAAAAATTGCACTAGCATTAGGATTGATGAGTTTAGCCGCATTTGCAAATGCTGCAGACCCGCTAAATGGTACAACTTGGAAAACCATTGATGATAAAACCAAGCAGCCAAAAGCGATTGTAAAATTCACCGAGCAAAAAAATGGTACGCTTTCTGCGAGCATTCAGTCAGTTTTGACACCAGGTGAAGAGAATGCATGTAAAAAATGTGAAGGCCCATATCACAACAAATCATTAAAAGGCTTGCGAATTGTGACCGGTCTTAAAAATGTTGGTGGTACAAGCTATGAGAGCGGTTCAATTTTGGATCCTCAATCAGGTAAAACTTACAAGTTAAAAGGTCAATTGGCTGATGGCGGCAAAAAATTAGAGCTTCGCGGCTTTATTGGTGTTGCTGCTTTAGGTCGTAACCAAACATGGATCCGCGCCAACTAATTTGACGTGATTCCAACAAAAAGCCTGACGATGTCAGGCTTTTTTTATGACTGCTTGCTCAGTCAAAATTGAACAAGGGCAGTGCATGAGTGTGATGAAAACATTTATTTCAATGCACGGTAAGCGTTTTCATCATAGCCAACCAATAAGTCGCTACCTGTATCCAGTACTGGGCGTTTAATCATGCTGCTATGCGCTGTTAAGCACTGAATCAAATTTTCTTCACTGGCTAAGGCTGTCTGTTGCTCTTCTTCACTGAGTCTTTTCCATGTGGTGCCTTTTTTGTTGAGAATCACATCAGCACCTTTGGCATCGAGCCATTTTTTTACGGTTTCAGCATCAATCGCTTGTTTTTTATAGTCATGAAATTCGTAGGTCAGGCCTAATTCGTTGAGCAAGTCGAAAGCTTTTTTCATGGTATTACAGTTTTTGATGCCATAAATTTTAAGCATGAACAGGTGTCCTCAATTATTCAAAACAATATGATAAAAAATACAATTCAGCATTATCCTACAGGCTAATTCATCAATGCTCAAAGCCCGATCGTGATGTGGATTGAGAAATAAATGTTTTGCTGTAAAAGTCGCATGCTGTAAATATTAGGCATTGTCATCAAAACGACATTTTGGTCTTTTAGAATAGCCTACAGAACAAAACGAATCAGAAAAGAAAGCGCTGCGATAACAAGAAAATTCAGCCTAAGGTTGCACGGTCAGAAGTAGAAATAAAGCGAGAATAAGAATTTGCTGTGCAGATCGAATTTTTAGCTGTTTTATTTGGGGGAGTCTAGAGATGCGAGGGCTAGAAAAGAGAAAACCCGCATTTAATCATCCTGATCATGCGGGTCTCAGTCCAACGTCCATTGTCACATCCTTGAAAACAAGCTAAATCATTTAGTTTGTTTTTATACTTCCTTCGGCGTCCAATCCTTTTGTGTCATCCTGACATGTCCCTTTGCCGTGCGACCATAATGCTACGTTCGAGTTGTGAGATAAATCCACAAATTCGTCATGTAATGTGAGAAATAACCTCTAATTGGGTAAACAATTGTTCACTCAATTAATTGCTGAAAGCTTAAATTTTATAGTCAATAATCACTGGGGCATGGTCGCTAAACCACTCATCTTTGAATACCCAAGCATTGACTGTACGTTCTTTCCAGTCTGGCGAACATGCATGGTAGTCAATACGCCAACCGACATTTTTGGCACGTGCTTGTCCGCGGTTAGACCACCAAGAGTAAAGCTCGGCTTCTTTACGTACCTCACGGAAGGTGTCGACATAGCCAAGTTCATCATAAATATGATCGAGCCATGCACGTTCATGCGGTAAGCAGCCCGAAGCCTTTTGGTTCCCAGACCAATTTTTAATATCAATACGTTTATGCACGATGTTGTAGTCACCGCAAACAATCACTGACTTATTTTCAGCACGCCATTGCTTCAAAATTTGTTGATATTCGCCTAAAAATAGGTCTTTGCGCGCCTGAGCTTCTTCACCCGATGAACCAGAAGGCAGGTAGAGCGAGCAAATATGTGCAGTTTGTCCAAGTCCTAAATCGAACTCAGCAGAAATAAAGCGGCCTTGAGTGTCTGCCAATTCAAAACCTAAACCATCTGTCACTGAAACAAAAGGTAGGCGGCTATAAATCGCAGTACCGGCATAGCCTGGGCGTTCTGCAGGGAAAAGGTGTGTAAACCAACCTTCGGGTTTAAATTTATCGGTCCATTGTTCATGGGTAATGCGGCTTTCTTGCATGCAGATGACATCGGCATCTGAAGTTGCCATCCAGTCAAAAATACCTTTTTTTTCAGCGGAACGCAGACCATTCACATTAATTGAAACGACACGTAAAATTTTTTGATCACTTGGATAGCTACTCTTTGGTATCATACTCAGGTTTAACCTCAAACTTAAAAAAATGGAGCACCTCATGACAGCGCAAGCGGCATTTAATCCACAAGCTTTTATCGAACTGGCATTATCACGTGGTGTGCTTAAATTTGGTGAGTTTACTTTAAAATCGGGTCGTGTGAGTCCTTATTTTTTTAATGCGGGTCTTTTGAATGACGGTGAAGCATTGTCGTTATTGGCTTCTGGCTATGCAGCTAAATTAACAGAATGCGATAATGTGGAAGTGGTCTTTGGCCCAGCTTATAAAGGTATTCCATTTGTAGCAGCAACGGCTGTCGCACTGTCACAAAACCATGGTGTGAGTGTACCTTGGGGCTTTAACCGTAAAGAAGCGAAAGACCATGGTGAAGGCGGTGTGCTTGTGGGTGCATCAGTAGAAGGCAAAAAAGTCTGGATCATTGATGATGTGATCACTGCAGGTACTGCGATTCGTGAAGTAGTGACTATTCTGAAAAATGCCGGTGCACAAATTGCGGGCGTATTGGTGGCGCTAGACCGTCAAGAAAAAGGTCAGGGCGATTTGTCTGCGATTCAAGAAGTACAAAAAGAGTTAGAAATTCCTGTACATGCTTTAATCACTATGAAAGATTTAATGACTTTCTTAGATGCAAAAGGCGAAACTGAAGCCTTGGCGAAAATGGAAGCGTACCGTGTGAAATACGGCATCTAATTTTTCGGGATTTCAAAAGGCAGCTGAAGCTGCCTTTTTTACGTCTTTAAATGATGATTGTTGCATCTAACTAACAAAAAACGTGAAATATTGCTTAAAAAGTAGGCGTTAAACGTGAAGAATCAATAAAAAGCCGTCTCAGTGCGCTATTTACTGAAACGGCTTTAGTTAAAGTATTGATACTTATAGAAAATTTAAAGAATTTCGTATAACGTTTATTATGTTAATTTTAGGGAAATTTAATAAATAGAAGACTTTCATTATGAATTCCATCAGAACTTTTATTATTTTAATACATTTTACTGCTATATGTGGATGTACTGACTCTTTAGAACCTAGGTCTAAATCTTTATCAGAAAAATCGGATATTGAATATTATAAAGATATATCAAAATCAGGGGATTTAGTGACTTGGGGGATTTCATCGGATTTAATTATAAAAACAGTTGTAGGTGGTAAAAAGAATATTGAGCAAGGCATAGTTTTAAGTAACCCTTTTCTTGGGCAGTTTCCTATTAACTTCATTCCTACAGTAGAAATACTAAATGACGATGATAAAATTGAGAACGTTGCCGATTTTCAAAAGCCTATGCAATTTAATCTACTTTTGAATAATGCTAAGAATATAAAAATTAATAACTTTTATGATAGGAGTTATCAAGATCAAGTAAAAGTGCATCTACAAAATTTCAGTACACTTGATCCCATATCTTTTAAATATAAACGAACACCAAGAGAATGGATAAACTATTTAACATCACATAAATTTGTAAAATATGAAGATTCATTTAAAAAATTTGATTTAGAATGCTATTCAATAAATTTGGATTCTGATATTTCTTATCATTGTTTAGGTCATGCATCAGATCCATACCATTCTGAATTTTTAATGACAATTAATCGTAATCTTACAGACCAAATCGTAATAACCACAAAATCTGAAACACCTCTCTATCCTAACGTGAATATTGAATGGAGAATGCCTTATGAATCATTAAAAGATTGGAAAGCTGTAGATCAAAATATTTGGCGTTTATTAAAAGCTTGGAATGCTAATCAATAGAGTAACTATCGCAAAACTTCCACTATTTTTGAGTCTATTTAACATAATAGAGGTTATACGAAACGTGTTGTTAGAACCCATTTAAAGTGTCTATATTCTCACCAATAAAAATGTCTAGTTTATGATGGTTTTTATCATCATGGACTGGATATAAATATAGATGCTGATCACTATGTCTGACAAAGAAATTCAACGGCTTGCAGTTCTGCAAGACGTTCGAGATCATCGTATTACCCAGGTCCGTGCTGCTGAAATCCTAAATCTT
>NZ_VPAN01000036.1:0-33670 GCF_013419225.1 Acinetobacter sp. YH12097
AGAGGAATTGCCACAAGATACGATAAGCTAAAACGTAACTATCAAAGCGCTGTTGCTTTAGCTTGTATATTTATATGGTTGCCTCTTTAGCTCAATTTATCGGCTGTAAATGTCAACACACCCTAGTATGGAAAGACTGGAAGGTACAAGCTCAAGCAACGGTGCAAAGCTTTACTCGCTTACCTGATAGTACCTTAGTCCTGTCGAGCGATTACTTCGTTGAAAGTGTTAAATCTGTTAGAAAATCGAAAAGTATTCTGCCGAGTTCTTATAATATCAAAAGCATGGAAAGAGAATATCAGGGGCGACACGCAGGTGTACTCGATAAGGTACCAGAAACAGTATACAGCGAACCATTAGCAAACACTAAAGTCGCCAATTATGATAGCCGTATGGAATGGATTAATAAAGCAGCAGAAAAATATCATCGTTTAATGCTCAATGATAAAGGAAGATACTTTTTAGAAGAAGAACTAAAAATTATTGCGAAATGGGGCGATAGCAAAGCTAATTTTACAGTTGGAAAGGATAGTAATGATGGAAAAATTTAATTACTTCATTGTTATTTTTATGGTGGGTTATCTCCTTTCAGCTTGTCAACCTAGTGCAAAAAATACAGAGAATAATGTCATGAATCAACAGCGTTTTAGTTTACATTTAGGCCAACAAGGATTTAAAGATTTTTCTCAACATAATCTTGGGCATCCCGATAGTCATCCATCTGGAGCAGGTTTTAGAGAGTTAGATTTTACACCGCCCAACTTAGGTCAGATTAAAGTTGAAAATGGTGAGAATAGCTTAGTGATAGATCATGTATTTTCAGTTCTAGGAACATCGTTTAATAATGAGGATGGAATACAAGGGCTTGATGTTAATGCAGGGCTAAACAAAGAAGAATTTGTACGTCCTGAACAAGCCCACCAAGCTTATGTTGACTTAATGAAACGTATAAATCAGGCCGAATGGAAAAATTATTTCTATCGTTTTTCTGCACGAATAGCAAAGGAAGATAATATTCGATATCTAATGAAATCAGGTGATGTCATTGACCCGACTTATATCTTTAATTATGAAGAATGGAAAAAAATAATCAATACAGTTGGAGGGAACTCTATTGGCTACCGATTATATGCCAATGGTATCCTTTTGGATCTGAGTATAAAACAAACTCAAAAAACTGAAGATGGTAAAGAACAATATATGGTTCGTTATGCTTTCAATACGATTCGTTATGATGAAAGAAATTCAATGGATGATTCAGAGAATAATATTGATACTTACAAAATGACCTCAAAAGAGTTAGAACAAGCATTTGCAAATGAGCTGATAAGAAATAAAAAATCAAGAGAAATTGATGAAAAAGAAGTTATAGTACAAGGCTACCGTATCGATGAAAATTATGAAGATCCTGATGTTTGGCAATATGTTAAATAATCAAATGTTGTCGCGTTTAGACTCAATTTTAAAGCACTTTTACACAAAATTGATCATTGAAACTAAAGATTTGAAGATTTGAAGATTTGAAGATTTGAAGATTTGAAGATTTGAAGATTTGAAGATTTGAAGATTTGAAGATTTGAAGAAGAATATTATTTTTATAAAATTTAAAGCAAAAAAAGAAGATAAAGCTTTAGGCTTGATCTTCTTGTTGACCGTAGAACCAAGTTGCTGCGATAAACAGAGAAAAACCAATAACTGACAACACTGGAGTAACCATATATTTCACACTCTAACTTTGATGACGTCATTATGTAAAAGTTTTATGACAGTTATATGACAAATATGAAATATCCAAAAATAATAAATATTATTTAATTTCATAATCTTAGAAACAAAAACAAATCTTCTCCTCTAGTTATGTGACAAATATTTCATGAAATATGACAGTGAAAACGTCATTTTCAGGCCATTTATGACAGCGAAACATGGCGCTGTTTAAGCCTATTAAACTTTCGGCCAAAGATTAAGCGAAATACCCACACAACTGTATTTTTGTCTTATAATTTAGCCCGCTAGCTATCAGCCCGCTCAAGAGATATTTGTATGACAACTATTATCAAGCAAGATGACTTGATCACATCGGTAAAAGATGCGCTTCAGTTCATTTCTTACTATCACCCACAGGACTTCATCCAAGCGATGAGCCGTGCGTATGACCGTGAAGAAAACAAAGCCGCAAAAGACGCGATTGCACAAATTTTAATTAACTCTCGTATGTGTGCAGAAGGCCATCGTCCTATCTGTCAAGATACGGGTATTGTGAACGTATTTCTTGAAGTGGGCTTAGACGTTAAATTTGATTTAACCATGAGCCTAGACGATGCAATTAACGAAGGTGTACGTCAAGGTTATCTTGAAAACTCAAACATTCTTCGTGCATCAGTATTAGCTGATCCTGCTTTTGGTCGTAAAAATACCAAAGACAACACCCCTGCTGTAATTCACTACAAACTCGTTCCGGGTAATAAAGTTGATATTACTGTTGCTGCTAAGGGTGGCGGTTCAGAAAACAAATCTAAACTTGCAATGCTTAACCCTTCTGACTCTATCGTAGATTGGGTACTTAAAACTGTTCCAACAATGGGTGCAGGTTGGTGTCCTCCTGGTATGCTCGGTATCGGTATTGGTGGTACTGCTGAAAAAGCCATGATGCTTGCAAAAGAAGCATTGATGGAAGAAATCAACATGGACGAATTACTTCGTCGTGGCCCACAAAACCAAATCGAAGAACTTCGTATCGAAATCTTCGAAAAAGTAAATGCTTTAGGTATTGGTGCTCAAGGTCTTGGCGGTTTAACGACTGTTCTTGATATCAAAATCAAAGACTACCCATGTCACGCTGCAGGTAAACCAGTGGGTATGATTCCTAACTGCGCTGCAACTCGTCATGCACATTTCCAATTAGACGGTTCAGGTGTAGCGCATATTCAAGCGCCTAGCCTTGAAGACTATCCTGCAGTAACTTGGGATTCATCAACGTCTAAACGTGTTGACTTAGATAACATCACTCAAGAAGAAATGAACTCTTGGCAACCAGGTGACACACTACTTCTTAACGGTACAATCTATACGGGTCGTGACGCTGCGCACAAACGTATGGTTGACATGTTAAACAAAGGTGAAGAACTTCCAGTTGACCTAAAAGGTAAATTTATTTACTACGTTGGCCCTGTTGATCCAGTCGGTGACGAAGTCGTTGGTCCTGCTGGCCCAACAACTGCAACACGTATGGATAAGTTCACACGTCAAGTGCTTGAAGCAACTGGTATGTTCGGTATGATTGGTAAAGCGGATCGTGGTCCTGCTGCTGTTGAAGCAATCAAAGACAACAAAGCAACTTACCTCATGGCTGTCGGTGGTGCTGCGTACTTAGTATCGAAAGCGATTCGTGAAGCTGAAGTTGTAGCATTTGCTGACTTAGGTATGGAAGCGATCTACAAATTTGTTGTAAAAGACATGCCTGTATCTGTAGCTGTTGACGTAAATGGTACTTCTGTTCACGCAACTGCACCAAAAATCTGGCAAGCAAAAATTGGTAAAATCCCAGTAGTTGATGCTGCTGCGAACTAATTTCGCCACATTCAAGATCTAAAAAAGCACCCCATCGGGTGCTTTTTTTAATGTCAATATTTAGGCTGTTTGTCGAATGACATTCGCTATTTAATATTTTCACACACTCAAAAACACGAGCTAATTACATTACCAAGTTAATGGATTCCACAGTTTAAAAGGCTTGGTCAACTGCACATCTTCCGCAGGATCATAATGAGGTGCCTTCAACTTCTGCGCACTTTTCCGCACTTTTCCAGTGTTTTGATCTTTTGCCACAAAGTTAAAACTGTTGGATTTCAACTCTGTAAATGCGATTTCATTTCGACCAATTTTTTCAGGCATGAGCAGCAATGGCCCTGAAACCGTTCTTTTACTGGATAAATTCTCTTCATCATATTTAATGAAGTAAGTTTGACCTGCTTCAACATCAAAGTCTAAATATTTAGGCTTTTGAAAATGATTCACCCCCAAAGGGCGACTCGATGATAAGCGGTAATTCCCCGCCGGTAACTCCACCCAGTAATAATGATTATTCAATAAACTTGGAATACGCTCACTGTTCAGAAATAAGCTACTAGCCACAATTTCTTGGCGGTTCCACTTACTGTCTGGACGATATAAATACACAATCGCTGCTTGGTCATGCTGAGCTTTTACTTCTTGAAAATGTCGGCCTTGTTTCTGATTGACCCAACCACCAATGGTAAACATACCCAATCGATATTGCTCAATATGACCCGGTGTACTTTCAGGATCCACAGGCTTTAATGTTGAAGCCAATGACGTTTGCTCAACGGCTGATTTTCCATGACAACCCAGCAGCGCTACACTGCTTAAAAGTAGAATTGCAACTCCACGCATGATTATCCCTCACTGCGTCTTTTTTTATTTTTACACTTTTGTTTTCAGTTTTTTACATTCAGGCATCCACGCCATCCTGCTGAGATTAACATTCTGCCTTTATTTTTGGAAATAAAAAACGTGTGCAAATCTTGGATTTACACACGTTTCAGACGAATAGCGCTTAAGCAGATTTAGAGTTTACAACTTTTAAATCTGACTTCGGTGCAGCTTCTTCAGTTTTCTTTGGTTGACGTTCTGATTTAAATTCAGGTTTCGCTTCACCATTAATCACTGCTTCATTGACAATAACCGTACCCACATCTGAACGACTTGGTAGGTCATACATCGTTTCAAGCAATGAATTTTCTAAAATCGAACGTAGACCACGTGCGCCCGTATTACGGTCAAGGGCTTTTTTAGCCACGGCACGTAATGCAGAGTCTTCAAATACGAGGTCAACATTTTCCATTTCAAATAAATATTGGTACTGACGGGTCAATGCATTTTTTGGTTCTGTCAGAATCTGCATCAATGCTTCTTCGTCCAGTTCTTCCAAGGTAGCAATCACAGGTAAACGACCAATAAATTCAGGAATCAGACCGAATTTAACCAAATCTGTCGCTTCAACTTGGCGGAATAAGTCAGATAATTTTTTAGTTTCATCTTTCTTACGTACTTCAGCCGTAAAGCCAATACCACCTTTTTCCTGACGCTGCTGTACGATTTTCTCTAGACCTGAGAATGCGCCACCACAGATAAACAGGATGTTTGAAGTATCAATTTGGATAAATTCTTGCTGCGGATGCTTACGACCACCTTGAGGCGGAATCGACGCAACCGTACCTTCGATCATTTTCAATAATGCTTGCTGAACACCTTCACCCGATACATCACGAGTAATAGATGGGTTTTCAGACTTACGGGTAATTTTGTCGATTTCATCGATATAGATAATGCCTTTTTGCGCTTTTTCTACATCGTAATCGGCTTTTTGAAGGAGTTTTTGAACAATGTTCTCAACGTCTTCACCCACATAACCGGCTTCAGTTAAAGTCGTTGCATCTGCCATCGCAAATGGCACATCTAAAAGACGCGCAAGTGTCTGAGCAAGCAGTGTTTTACCTGAACCTGTTGGTCCAACCAACATGATGTTACTTTTCGAAATCTCTACACCGTCTTCTGGTTTTTTACCACTGGTGCCAACTTTTAGGCGTTTATAGTGGTTGTATACCGCAACAGAGAGGGTCTTTTTCGCAACATCTTGCCCAATCACATATTGGTCAAGCGCAGCACGGATTTCATGCGGTTTTGGTAAAGGACGAGTTGCCCAGTCATTTGATTCAACTTGCTGACTGGTCTGAACTAGGTCAAGACATACGTCCACACACTCATTACAGATGTACGCGTCCTCACCTGCAATCAGTTTCCCGACTTCAGACTGCGTTTTACCGCAAAATGAACAATGCTTTTGTCCTTGAGGATGTTCGGACATATTCACTCCAATAATTAATTCTTTAAAACTTATGGACGTTTAGATAAAACTTCGTCCACAAGACCGTATTCTTTTGCAGCTTGTGCTGTCATAAAGTTGTCACGGTCAGTATCTCGAGCAACAGTATCGTAGTCTTGACCACTATGCTCTGCCATCAAACGGTTTAAACGTTCTTTAATGAATAGAATTTCACGTGCATGAATTTCAATGTCAGATGCCTGACCACGGAAACCACCAAGGGGTTGGTGAATCATGACACGGGCATTTTCAAGACAGTAACGTTTGCCTTTAGCGCCAGCATTGAGCAGGAATGCACCCATCGATGCTGCTTGACCCATACAATAAGTCACAACATCAGGTTTAATGAATTGCATGGTATCGTAAATCGCCATACCTGCAGTAACCGAACCGCCTGGTGAGTTGATATATAAATGAATATCTTTATCTGGGTTTTCTGCTTCTAAGAACAACATTTGGGCAACGATCAAATTTGCCATGTTGTCTTCAACTTCACCGGTTAAAAAAATCACACGTTCACGCAAAAGGCGTGAGTAAATATCAAAAGAACGCTCGCCACGAGATGACTGTTCTACCACCATTGGCACTAGTGCGTTTTCAATTGTTGGAACATACATACGTTATTTATTCCTAAATTTTTCTGACTCAACCCATAATTCACAATATGAGGGATATTTGTCGAAATTGCAAAAGATTCCCAATTAAATAACAGATATTTTTTTCATAAGCATTGTGAAATCAGGACAACTTATTTTGGGGCAAATTTCGATAAAAAAAGGCGCTTAACGCGCCTTTTTTTGAAAGCTAGAAATTAGCCTTGTTGACGAGCTTGTTGCTCTTTCAATAAGTCTTCATAGCTCACAGATGTATCCGTTACTTTAGCAGAAGCTAAGATGTGATCTACAACTTGGTCTTCAAGAATAACAGCTTCGATTTGAGCACGTTGCTGTTTATCGTTGTTGAAGTATTCAATCACTTCTTTAGGATCTTCGTAAGAAGAAGCCATGTCTTCGATGTAAGCATCAACACGTGCAGCATCAACTTCAAGTTTAGCTTCAGCCAGTACTTTGCTTACCAATACGCCAAGTTTAACTGATTTTTCAGCTTGCTCTTTGAATAGGTCATCTGGAAGCATGCTTGAATCAAACGCTTTAGCGCCTTGAGCACCAAACTGTTGAGTGAATTGTTGGATCATTTGTTGACGTTGACGGTCAATTTCTTGAGCAACCATTGCTTCTGGAAGTTCTACTTCGTTTGCAGCTACAAGTGCATCAAAAGTTGCACCTTTCACTTGGTTACGAAGACCGTTTTTCACTTCACGTTCCATGTTTTTACGCACGTCAGCTTTCAGTTTTTCAACGCCTTCTTCTTCAGTTAGACCGAAGATTTTTAAGAATTCAGCATCAACTTCTGGAAGTTTTTGTTTTTCAACAAGCTTAACAGTGATTTTGAACTGAGCAGCTTTACCAGCAAGGTTTTCAGCTTGGTAGTCTTCAGGGAAAGTTACATCGATAACTTTCTCTTCGCCTTTCTTCATACCAACGATGCCGTCTTCGAAGCCAGGGATCATACGACCAGAACCAAGTACGAGTTTAAAGTCTTCAGCAGCGCCGCCTTCAAACTTCTCGCCATCAACAGTACCTTCAAAGTCGAAAGTTACTTGCATGTCTTTTTTAGCCATGCCTTTAGTTTCAGCCCATGAAGCACGTTGTTTTTGAAGATTTTCAATCATCTTCTCAACGTCTTTGTCGTCAACTGAAGTTGCTTTACGTTCAACTTCTAGGCCTTCGAACTTAACTTCAACTTCTGGATAAACTTCTACAGTTGCTTCATAAACTAAAGCATCATCTTTCATTTCAGTTTTTTCAATGTTTGGCATACCAACAGCATTGATTTTTTCTTGTTGGATCGCTTCGAATACTGTGTCACGAATGATGTCGTTTACAACTTCTTGATAGATACCAGCACCGTATTCACGACGAACAACGTTTACAGGTACTTTACCTGGACGGAAGCCGTTGATCTTCACAGTTTTGGCAGTGCGTTTCAAGCGAGCTTCAAACTGCTCGTTAATACGGCTCGTCGGTACAGATACATTTAAACGACGGGCAACGCCCGAAACCGCTTCAGAAGTTACTTGCATGGCTTCCTCGATAATTTGTTAGTTAAAACAGTTTTAAAAAAAAGTGCCACATTATATGACAACAATTAAAGATATACAAAAATGGATTATAACACTATAAATTCAGGCATGGATGCCCTTCTTATTTTTAGAATTTTTCAGCTTTTTTCGAAGAAATATTGATTATTTTTTAATTCACCATTGAAAATGAGAAACTTTCTCACTATTATTCTTAATGATATTTTTTTAATTTATTTTCATATATTTATCTTGTCCATATTTGGTATTCTTTTATGAGTAAATTTAATCTCAACCCTCTTTCCGCTGCTTTATTTGGGACAATTGTAACTACTACGAGTTTCGCACATGCTGAAACGACTGAATCTCAAGCTCAACAGATGGAAACGATTGTTGTTTCTGCAGCGGGCTTTGAACAAAAGATCAAGAATGCTCCTGCTTCAATCAGTGTTGTTACAAAAGCAGACATAGAAAAGAAAAATGCTTCTAGCATTGCAGATTTACTAGCTGACATTCCGGGCATTGATATTCGTGACGGTATTGGTAAAACATCCGGCTTAAACGTAAAAATGCGTGGTCTAGGTAATGACTATAGTTTGGTTTTAATTGATGGACGTCGCCAAACAACATCTTCTGACGTAACTCCAAATGGTTTCGGTGAATCATCAAATGGTTACTTACCACCCCTTGCTGCAATTGAGCGTATTGAGGTCATTCGTGGTCCTATGGCTACTCGCTATGGCTCAGAAGCAATGGGTGGTGTAATCAACATTATTACTAAAAAAGTGTCTGATACATGGACTGGTAATGTTACTGTGAGTGGTAACCTCATGGAACATAATGGGGAAGCTGACTCAGCAAAAACCAGTTTTGTTTTAAATGGCCCTCTTATAAGCGAACGATTAGGGATGCAGCTACGCGGTTCTTATTTAGACCGTCAAAAATCTGAACGTATTCCAGGTACATCTGGCCGTGACCCACGCCCAAGTGAAGCAGATAATTTTGATTTTGGTGGTAAATTATCCTTTAACTTAGATGATAAAAATAGTTTCTGGTTAGATGGCTTCCATTCAAGTCAAAACTATAAAAATGATGATAATCGACTGGGCACTCAAGACACACCGAGCCGTGCTAATGGTTATAAAGACGAACTAGAATTTAACCGTGATCAAATTTCTGCTGGACATGAGGGTAACTATAATTTTGGTAAATGGTCATCTTACGTAAGCCATACAACTACTGAAACCGTAGGCCGTACTATTCCACGAAACACATTCCCATTAAATGCATTTGCAGGTACAGATCGTACATTAGAAAACACTGACTTTGTTGCTGATACACATATCGTCATGCCTATTGCAGATCATAAAATCACAGTAGGTGCCGAATATAAAGAAGCAGAAATTGCTGACGATATTGCGGGCGTGGGTTCAAAATTCAAAAAAGACTCATTATCTTTCTACGCTGAAGATGAATGGCGCCTTTTAGATTCAGTTGCTTTAACTTTAGGTGGACGTTATGAAGATCATTCAGGTTTTGGTGGTCACTTCAGCCCACGAGCATATTTAGTTTGGAATACTAATGAAAATCTAACACTGAAAGGTGGTGTAAGTACGGGTTACAAAGCACCTTCTGCAAAAGCATTACACAATGGCGTGATTAGTGTTAGTGGTCAAGGTGCAACTTTTGGTGTCGGCTCTCCTAATCTTAAACCTGAAGAATCCACCAACTATGAATTAGGCTTTAATTATAACAAAGGTAGCTTTGACTTAACCACAACGGCATTCTTTAATAAAATTGAAGATCTGATAACTGATGGAGCTGACCTTTGGAACTGTTACTCTGAAACAAATCCAAACCAAGCAGGTTGTGTCAGCTATGGTTCCCATATTACTCAAGATAGTTTTTCACAAAGTATTAATGCCAATGAAGCAGAAACTAAGGGCGTTGAAGTTAGCTTGAAATACAGCATTATCCCTGAATGGGATATTAAAGCTGCATATACCTATATGGAAAGTGAGATCACAAAAGGTGAAAATAAAGGCTCGTACCTAAATAACGTACCCAAAAATGCTTTTAATATGACATCTACTTGGCATATTAATCCTTCACTCGATGTTTGGTTACAGCATGAGTATAAATCTGATCGTAAACGTTATAGTACAGTCCAAACTGCTGGTGATGCTGGCATCATTTATGCTGCAACAGGTAATAAGTTGAAGGGGTATAATTTATTTAACCTCGGTACAAGTTATAACCTTAACGACAATATTCGTATTAATGGTTCTGTAAATAACTTATTAGATAAAGACTTCACAAGCAATGGAACTTATATCAATAGCCAAAATGTAGAGGCATCGTACTATGACTACATGACTATAGGTTCTTCAATGGCTGGAACTTACTTAGCTGGTCGTAACTACTGGTTATCCATTTCTTATGATTTCTAACTTTTAGTACTTATAAAAGACAAAACTAAAAAACCTGCTTCGGCAGGTTTTTTTGCATTAACAATTACGATTTATGCTTATTTAATTCACAATCATGTCTATATTTATAATCTCAATTAAACATAAAAAAACAATATATTTTATCAATATTAAATAAAAACATAGTCTTAATTAAGACTTGTTATATCATTACATTAAATACGACTATCACAATATGATTATTTATCGTGATTTACAATTACACAAACATGTAAGAACAAATAAGAATCATTATTATTCGCATACAAATTCACTATTCCAAATCGGGTTCGAAATGGCCTTCATTAAAACACGTAAGAAAATTGTTTCTTCAGCGATAGCTTCATCACTTTCAATCATTGCAGGCAATGTAATGGCTGAAGAAAAAGCAGTCCAACTTGAGACGATTAATCAAACTGTAAACAAAGAGAACTATAAAGTAGAAAAAGCGTCATCAGATAAGTTTACGCAATCTCAACTAAATACGACTCAGACTATGGCCATTATCCCTGAGAAAGTATTAAAAGAACAAAATGCAACGACCCTAACAGAAGCACTTCGAAACGTTCCTGGTGTCGGCACATTCTCCCTAGGTGAAAACGGACGAATGAATACTGGTGATGCTGTTACCATGCGTGGATTTGATACAGCAAATAGTATCTTCATCGATGGAGTACGTGACTTGGGTAACGTTACTCGAGACATGTTTAATTACGAACAAATTGAAGTATTTAAAGGCCCTGCTGGTACAGATAATGGTCGTACAGCTGCCTCAGGTTCAATTAATTTATCAACAAAAGAAGCAAAACTTCAAGACGCTAACAATGCAACTCTTGGTTTCGGCTCAGATGAATATTACCGAGCGACTGCTGATATCAATAAAGCAATAAACGATACAACGGCCATCCGTTTTAATGCTATGGGTGAAAACTCAGACGGTATTGGTCGTGACGGTGTTGAAAATGAAAAATGGGCTGCTGCACTTTCAGCAGGCTTTGGTTTAGGCACAGATCTTCGCTTTTTCTTAGACTATCTACATATTGAACAAGACAATGTCTTGGATGGTGGTATCCCAACTGTAGGTTTACCAGGGTTTGATGCAAATAAAAGTACGAATGCAAGTATTAAAAGTCTTGCGCCATATCTAAATAGCCATAAAGTTGATACTTCAAATTATTATGGTGCACCTGAAGATTTTGATGATGTCACTGCGGACATGGCAACTGCTCGTTTAGAGTATGATTTATCAGAAAATACGAAAATCAAAAATACTTCTCGTTGGGGCAAAACAGAGCATCAATATTTAACGACATTCTCAGGTAATGCCTTCACTACAACGTCAACTGACCTGAATGATCCTACTGCGATGCGCGTTTCAGGCAGTGCAAATAATAGTGATACTGAAAATGAAATTATAACTAACCAAACTAGCTTGGTTACAAGTTTCAATACAGGTCGCTTAAAACATGATGTCAGTACAGGGGTTGAATTTACACGTGAAGAAATGAAAACACGTGGTTGGACTGCTACGGTTACCGGTACAAGTTCATTGTATAACCCACAAGGCACTGTACATACCGCTTTAGTCAGAAATACCAATGGTAATGGTGATTCTGAAGCTCAAATGGATACCTACTCTATTTTTGCCTTCGATACTATTGAAATTTCACCACAATTTTCTGTGAATGGTGGCGTTCGTCTAGATCGTTATAAACTTGATGCCGATACATTTGTGAATACGGCTGCTTCAGGTCAACAGGCAAATTATGTTGCACAAAGCTTTAAAGATGACGGCAACCTATTCAACTGGAAAGTTGGGGCACTATATAAACCAACTGAAAACGGTAGCTTGTATGCTAACTACGCCATCCAACAACAAGCACCGGGTACTATTACAGGTGGTGACGGTATTGGTAATGCCAATGCATTTGCCCCATCTGGTTCAGCGAGCAGCAATAACAACTTAGATCTTGATCCTCAAGAAATTGAAACCATTGAAGTTGGTGCTAAATGGGAATTTTTTGACAACCGTTTACTCTTAACAGGTGCACTTTTCCAAACTGAACTCACAAATGAGTTGGAAAAAGATGGTGAAGAATACTACCAAACTGGTGAAAAATCAGTTAAAGGTGTTGAACTTGGCGTGATTGGTAACTTAAATGACAATTGGCAAGTTATTGCTGGTTATACACATCAAAAAACAGACATTAAAAATGTAACCCAAGCTGCGAGTAACCAGCAAGTTTCAGCAGATGGTTCAAGTAATATGCCATTTACGCCTTCTGATGCATTCACATTGTGGACGACCTACAATATGGATAAATGGAGCATTGGTAGCGGCGCGCGTTACAATGGTGAAATGACTAAAAACAAAGATGGCAATCAGGTCGGTCCTGCTGTCATCCCTGACTACTGGGTATTTGACTCAATGGTTAGTTACCAAGCAACACCAAATGTAGGGATTCAATTCAACATCAACAATTTATTTGATGAAGACTACATTAACAGCATCAACCGTGGTGGATTACGTTACATCGCAGGTGCTGAACGTAACTATCGCTTAACATTTAATTTTAAGTTCTAAATTAAATATTCTAAAAAAAGCCTTAATCTTGTATTAAGGCTTTTTTATTTATGCTTATCTTATGTAGATTTGATTAAAATTAGATTAAGGTTAAATTATGCTTCTTCATGTCCCTCATGTCCTTTCAAAGCAACACGTTCAAAGCATCAGACAAGCGATGAACCAAGATAATCAGTGGGTTTCAGGAAAAAGTTCGGCCGGAGCACAAGCTCAAAACATCAAAAAAAATTTACAAATCAATTCAAACAGTCAGCTCTATCAGCAGTTAAGTCAGCAAGTATTACCGCAAATTAAAGAAAGTCTGCTCATTCAATCTTTTGCATTACCTAAAGAAATCTTGCCTCCGCTTTTCAATTGCTACCAAGATACCGGTCACTACGGTAATCATGTCGATAATGCAATCCATTACTATCATGAAAAAAATATAACTGTGCGTACAGATGTCTCAATGACCATTTTTTTATCAGAACCCGATGAATATGAAGGTGGTGAACTGATCATTGAGGATACTTATGGTGAACACGAAGTAAAGTTAGATGCTGGAGATGCAATTGTTTATCCCGCGACTAGTCTACATCGTGTTGAACCTGTGACTTCAGGTTCCCGTATTGCAGCATGCACTTGGGTACAAAGTATGGTCAAAGATGATTGGCAGAGAAGCATGCTTTTTAATTTAGATCAGACCATTATGCAATTACGACAAAATTTAGGCGATAGCAAAGAAATATTACAACTGACGAATCACTACCATAATCTTTTACGTCAATGGGCAGTTCTATGAGTCAACATTCTCCATTGCAACCACTGACTCAGATTCCTGCTCATTTACAAACCATTGCCGATTACGAAAAACAGGCTGAACTGCACCTGTCACACATGGTGTGGCAATACCTACAAGGTGGTTCTATGGATGAACACAGTGTACGTGGCAATTTGTCTCAGTTTGAACAGATACAACTTCTACCACGTATGCTCAGAGATCTGACCCAAGGTCATACCCAAATTGAGATATTAGGACAGCGCTTTCCGCACCCTATTTTTGTTGCTCCGATCGGACATCAACAACAATTTCATCCTGATGCTGAAGCTGCAACAGCCCTCGCCGCCGAAGTCCTTGGCAGCAATATGATCCTCAGTACGTTTACCAATACAGATATGCGTGAGTTAAAGCAGGACAATCCATTCAAATGGTTCCAATTGTATTGGCAAGGTGAGCGCGAAAAGTCATTATCACTGGTCAAGATGGCAGAAGCACATGGTTTTAAAGCGATTGTGGTGACCGTTGATTCTCCACATTCAGGAATTCGCGATAGAGAGAGACATGCGTTTTTTGAACTTCCTAAGCATGAACCGCAGCCTCATCATTTTGTTTCACAACCTAAAACCAATCAAAGTGAACATCCATTATTTCAAGGTCTGATGAAAATCGCACCGACATGGGCGGATATCCTTTGGCTGAGTCAAAAAACCTCATTACCAATTATTTTAAAGGGCATTGTTAGTCCACATGATGCTGAACTTGCCCTGCAACACGGTGTACAAGGCATTATTGTGTCGAATCATGGTGGGCGCGTACTGGACGGTTGCATTTCCCCTCTCACCGCCTTAGAACTGATTAAAAAAGTTGTGCCTCTGGATTTCCCAGTTTTATATGATGGTGGTATTCGTCGTGGTTCAGATGTGTTTAAAGCGATAGCCTTGGGTGCATCTGCCGTATTAGTCGGCCGTCCCTGCATTTATGGTTTAGCTACAGCGGGCGCTTTAGGTGTTGCCCATGTACTCAAAATACTGAAAGAAGAATTTGAGATTACGATGGCATTGATGGGAACAGCCACCGTCGATGAGATCAATAAAGATTATATTTTTCAAAAAAGCTAATTTTATAGAAAAATATTTTCCAGTAATGGCATCTTGACGCAAAAATAGGAAATTATTTCCGGAATATATGGACTAATATTTAGTTATACATTTACGAGCTTACGGTAAAGCTAAGTCATGTGAATCTTTACGGATTTATTTCGACTTTCGACTAAAGACTCCGAAATTAAACTTGTAAATTGCTAGAATAGACACAATCTATATAAGTAGTACCTTGCCGTTTATCCACGACATTTATCCACGGTGCTATAAGGAGTTTTCACATGATGTTGGCAGATCCAAGCAAAAAATACCGTCGCATGTACCAACGTGTAGACTTACCAGACCGTCAATGGCCAAATAACGAAATCAATAAAGCGCCGATCTGGATGAGTACCGACCTTCGTGACGGTAACCAAGCGATCTTCGAGCCAATGAACATTGAACAAAAGTTCAAAATGTTCCAAATGCTTGTGAAAATTGGTTTCAAACACATTGAAATCGGCTTCCCTTCTGCATCACAAATCGACTTTGATTTCACCCGTTTGTTGATCGAAGGCGGCCATATTCCCGATGATGTGTACATCGAAGTTTTGGTTCAAGCACGTGATCATTTGATTCAACGTACATTTGAATCATTACAAGGGGCAAAACGTGCCATCGTGCATATCTACAACTCAAACTCGCCAACATTCCGCAATAAAGTGTTGAATGTTGATGTTGCTGGTGCAAAACAATTAGCGATTAATGCCGCAACGAAAGTCAAAGAATACGCTGCAAAACAGCCTGAAACTGAATTTGTATTCCAATACAGTCCAGAGTGTTTTACTGCAACAGAATTAGAAGTCGCTAAAGATGTCTGTGATGCGGTCACTGAAATTTGGGAAGCATCTCCAGAGAACAAAGTGATTTTAAACTTGCCTGCAACGGTTGAAGTTTCAGGTCCGAACGTCTATGCAGACCAAGTGGAATGGATGCACCGTAACATTCAACGCCGTGACGGTGTGATTATTTCTGTGCACTGTCATAACGACCGTGGCTGTGGTATTGCCGCTTCTGAGTTGGCGATTATGGCTGGTGCTGACCGTGTCGAAGGTTGTGTGTTTGGTAACGGTGAACGTACAGGTAACGTGGACGTTGCAGCGATTGCATTGAACATGTATACCCAAGGTGTTGCGCCAAACTTAGATTTCTCAAACATTAACGAAATCATTTCAATCATTGAAGAATGCACAGGCTTGCCGGTACACCCTCGTCATCCGTATGCTGGTGATTTGGTCTTTACCGCGTTCTCTGGTTCACACCAAGATGCCATTAAAAAAGGTTTCGAGTTCCAAAAGAACGAAGAAATGTGGGATATGCCTTATTTGCCAATCGACCCGAAAGACTTGGGCCGCGACTATGATGCCGTGATTCGTGTCAACTCACAGTCTGGTAAAGGCGGTATTGCGTACTTGTTAGAATCAAATTACAACGTGGTTTTGCCTCGTCGTATTCAAATTGAGTTCTCGCAAATCGTACAGCAAAAAACAGATGAAGACGGTACTGAGATTTCTGCGCAAGCGATCTGGTCATTGTTTAAAGACACTTATGTGGCTGCCAAAGATACGCATTATGCGGCGAAAAACTACCGCTTACATGATGAAAATGGCAAACAAGTCATTGAGCTTGATGTCGAAGTGAACGGTGAGATTCAGCAATTACGTGGTGAAGGCAACGGCCCAATCTCTGCTATCTTAAATGCCTTGCAGTTACCGATTGATGTCTTGAACTATGAAGAACGTAGCATCAGTTCAGGCGCGCATGCCAAAGCATTAGCTTTAATTGAACTTCAAGTGAAAGGTACAGGTAAGTCTGCATTCGGTGCAGGTGTACATGATAATATCGTGACTGCATCGATTGAAGCGATTATTGCTAGCACGAACCGTTTAATTGAACAAGGTGTTTTAAGTACTGAACAAGTGATTGCTGCTGCAGTCTAATTCAATGCTATAAATATCAAATAGCAATAAAATGACTTTAGAAGGATACCCTCAAGTGGTATCCTTTTATTATTCATACTAAAGATTTAAGGCGAATTATTCCTGTGTCTTTTCCAGCTGACTCAGTGGGCTTAGTTACCCCACAAAAGTTTATTTTTGAAGAGCCGTTAGAGCTCGAATGCGATCGCATACTCCCACGTTTTGAGCTCATGGTTGAAACTTATGGCGAACTGAATGCAGACAAATCTAATGCAATTTTGATTTGTCATGCACTGTCAGGCCATCATCATGCAGCAGGTTATCATCATGAAGATGACCGTAAACCGGGTTGGTGGGACGCATGTATTGGACCAGGTAAAGCCATTGATACGTCAAAATTCTTTGTCGTAGCACTAAATAATATCGGCGGCTGTAGCGGTTCTACTGGACCGACCTCTCCAAATCCTGAAAATGACAATCGCCCTTATGGTCCTGATTTTCCATTAGTGACTGTCCGTGACTGGGTCAAAACCCAAGCCATGTTGTCTGATCGTTTAGAGATTCAGCAGTGGTATGCGGTGATTGGCGGCTCTTTAGGTGGTATGCAAGCTTTACAATGGTCTGTGGACTATCCAGATCGTTTACAAAAGTGCGTGATTATTGCCAGCACACCAAAACTGTCTGCGCAAAACATTGCCTTTAACGAAGTGGCGCGTCAGTCTATTTTGTCTGACCCAGATTTTCATGATGGTCGTTATTTAGAAAATGATAGTTATCCTAAGCGTGGTTTGATCTTGGCCCGTATGGTGGGTCATATCACTTACCTCTCTGAAGAAGCCATGAAACAAAAATTTGGCCGTGACTTAAAGTCAGGTAAATTTATGTATGGCTTTGACGTCGAATTCCAAGTCGAAAGTTATTTGCGTTATCAAGGTGAGCAATTTAGCCGTAACTTTGATGCCAATACCTATTTGATCATGACCAAGGCTTTAGATTATTTCGATCCATCACGTGAATATGAGCAATCATTAAAAACCGCGATGTCTAAAACCAAGTGTCAATTTTTAGTTGTTTCATTTACAACGGACTGGCGTTTTACCCCTGCTCGTTCGCAAGAAATTGTAGATGCATTAATTAGTAATCATAAGCCTGTGAGCTATGTGGATATTGATGCTGAACAAGGTCATGACTCTTTCTTGTTCCCGATTCCGTTATATGTGAAAAGCTTACGTGCATTCCTAGGCGGTGTAAAACACCTGCAAGAAACACCGAAGGAGACCAACTAATGCGTATTGATCATCAACTGGCTGAACGTTGGATTAAACCAGATTCAAGCGTACTCGATTTAGGGTGTGGTGACGGTGAACTGCTTGCACATATGAGCAAAAAGCACAATATTCGTGCATATGGCTTAGAAATTGATCAAGAAAAGATTGCAATTGCGGTCAGTCGCGGGTTAAATATCATCCAACAGGACTTGAACTTAGGTTTAAGTCGCTTTGCCGACCAGTCTTTTGACTATGTGGTTATGGCACAAGCCTTGCAAGCTGTAGATGCACCAGACGTTCTTTTAAGAGACATGGTGCGTGTGGGGAAACAGGCCATTATCACCTTTCCAAACTTTGCACATTGGAAGACTCGTTCTTTCCTTGCATTAAAAGGAATGATGCCTGTTTCAGACGCGTTACCCTATATGTGGTATAACACGCCCAATATTCATTTATGTACTTTCCGTGATTTTGAAGCGCTGTGTGCTGAAAATAACATCCGGATTATTAACCGACTTGCCGTTAATGGGGATCAACAAGATAGTTTACTGAGTAAACGTCTCCCAAATCTATTTGGTGAAGTCGCAATTTATCGAGTGAGCGCTCTATGAAAAAATTATTATTAAGCACGACGCTACTGATTGGACTTTTTAGCATACAAGCCCATGCGGATTATGTTGCTCCATCATCTTCAGTTTCTAGCCAAGCTGCACAATATTCAATTATGGATATTCACAGCTTAAGTAAAGCTGCTAAAGCAGGTCAGCCTGGTGCTCAGTTTTACTTAGGCACTAAATATCAACAAGGTAAAGACGTTGCAAAAGATGAACGTCAAGCTTTTGCATGGTACAAAGCTGCTGCCGATCAAGGTTTATCTGCAGCTCAGCTCAATGTGGGTCGTATGCTCGCTGATGGCATTGGGACTAAAAAAGATGAAGCGCTTGCTCGTCAATATTTCGAAAAAGCAGCCAGCCGTGGTGATAACCGCGCAAGCTTTAACTTAGCCATGATGGAAGAGCAAAAGAAAAACTACATGGGTGCATACCAATGGTATGAGCTTTCTACCCGTGATGGCATGCTCGACAACAAAGTGATTAGCTTGTCTGAAGGCAAAAAAACCGCTTTAGCAGCGAACTTAAGCCAAGACCAAATCCGTCAAGCACGTGACCGTGCGGACAAATGGATTCAAGCACAATAAGTTTTTGAATCTTAAAAAGCACCTTCGGGTGCTTTTTTATTAAATATATACTTCTAAAACAACCCATATTTTTAAAATTATAAGGGCAATACATGAAAATAAATTTTGAAGTCATTCAATATTCAAGTGGATATTATTCTGGATTAAACATACAGATTATTCCTTTTAACCTTGATCAAAATCCAAACTTGCAAAACTCTATCGTTATTGATGAACTCGCTTTTTCACTTATCGAAAAATTCTTCTTTGAACATGAAAGCCCTTGGTCACACTGGGGACCAACTTATGTTTATCCTGAAAAAATCACTACAATTATTGAAAGGCTGAATCATTATAAAAACTATCTAAATGAAAAAAAAATTTTAACTTATAAAGATAATGTTCAGCTTCTCTTTAAAAAAGAAACAAAAAATTTTAGGAAGAAATTCCCTAAATATAAAACTAAAGTAATCACTATGATTAACCAAGTCATTGGATTTTTAAAAAACATTCAAATCAACAAAATTGATGGTATTACAGTAATAGGAGTCTAAAGCACATTTAACTTCAACCAGATACGTTAAATCCGTTAAAATACTTTTCAATATTCAACATAAAGAGCGATTCTGCATGGCTTCATCTAATTGGTTATCTCAAGGCACTTTGGTTCTGGCGAGCAACAACAAAGGTAAAATTGCAGAATTTGAAAAAATGTTTGCCGAGCTTAATCTTCCTGTTGAAGTGATTCCTCAAGGTCAATTGAACATAGAAGATGCCATCGAAGACGGCCTAAGCTTTGTTGAAAATGCCATTATTAAAGCGCGTCACGCATCGAAAATTTCAGGCAAGCCAGCCATTGCAGATGATTCTGGCATTTGCGTTCCTGTACTCGGTGGCGCACCAGGGATTTACTCTGCGCGCTATGCAGGTGAACATGGCAATGATGCCGCTAACAATGCCAAGTTGCTTGCTGACCTCAAACCGCTCCGCAAAGAGGGTGAAGCCATCGAAGGGATGTTTGTATGTGTCTTGGCTTTGGTCCAACATGCAGAAGACCCACTCCCACAAATTTTCCAAGGGATTTGGCGCGGTGAAGTGATGGAAGCAGCACGTGGTGAAAATGGCTTTGGCTATGACCCACTGTTTTGGCTGCCAGAACTGAATGTTTCTAGTGCTGAATTATCAAAAGAAGAAAAAAATAAAATCAGCCATCGTGGTCAGGCGATGAAATTATTTAAAGCAAGTTTGAAATAATTTAAATTGGAGTTAATCTTAATGCCAAAGATTAACTCCAATCCCTGAATAAAAATAGAATAATTATGGCACTTCAACCGATACAGATCATATGCAACGCATGTCATCACACCTCAACTGAAATCCCAACACGCTCTTTTCTTGGTTTTCAAAAAATAAGCTGCCCTCATTGCCATGTGCAACTAACCTACCCGCTCACCTCAGGCTTTCGTGCCACCTACGCTATTTTTGCAGTGTTGATCGTACTGTCGATCATGCTTAATCTGTCGCAAGGTCAGGTTGGATTTCCAGGCCTGATAGGTATCGCAATGATATACGCCCTCGTGCGTGATTGGCAGATTCGAAAACAGCTCAAGTAGTCGCCCTTTGCGGGCATCTATAATTCACTTTTCATTTTAAAGCGAAAAAAGATGCAAAATTAACCCATAAAAACTGACGACGATACAGCTCATAATCGTGCCTGAAGCAATATAACGTGCCGAAGTGCCTGTTCCTTGATAATGCGTTTCTAAAGCCACAATATTCGCTGCAGGGGGTAAGCAGAACAGCATAAACATCACCCCAATATATTTCTCGATCTGGGGAATCGGAAGAAAGGCATAACTCAAACTACAGATCACCGCGCCAACGGTGAGTTTCATCGCATAAATACGACTACTGTTAATCAGATCACGCCATTGTACCTTGGTTTGACGCAGCCACATGCCTAAGACACACATCCCCGTGAAACTCATTCCAATTTTTGCAGCTTGATAGAGCCAATCTAAGATCTGATGTTCTTCTAAATGCTGCAGTCCAACTATTCGACAGACGCCTGCAATCATCAAGGCAAATACAGGGGGAGACATCGCCACTTTTTGCATCACGCTCGACCATGGTAATTGGGCTGAACTGACGGCTGTCACGGCCCACATATTGCCAAAGATAGAGCCACCGACATACAGAGCCACCATCGCTGCACTAATTTCAGGGCCAAACAGTGCTAAGGCAAAAGGAAAACCCAGCCAAGCCAAGTTCAAATAACTGACACACAAGGCACGTAAACTATCTTTTAACAGCCAGCGAAATAAATAAAACATCAGCACGGCAACACTAAAGCTAAAGAGCATGAGCGCTAAACTGCCTGCTTGATAGAACACCATGTTGTAGATGATTACAGCTGGAATAAAACAGCGTGCAAGTAAGCTAGAGAAAATCGATTTGAGCGATGCGGTTCCTGATAATGATGCCAATCCGAGGCCACTTAAAAAACCCAATATCGGAAGAAGAAACGCCACTACACCACCCTCACTGCTCAATCCATGCATAGTAACACTGAACATAAGCTTCGCGGCTGTCTTTAAACTGCAACATCTTGGTCACTTCACTGTCATCTACAACTGCTGAAATGTTGTGCAGACCAACAAGAGGATAACAAGATGGCTGGACTATCGATTTGGCATGTACTGATTTTTGCAATTGTGGTGATTTTACTCTTTGGTACATCAAAACTAAAAAACTTGGGCAAAGATGTCGGCGGCGCTGTCAAAGATTTCAAAAAATCGATGCGTGATGAAGACGCAGCAAAGACACAGCTTAATGAGCCTCGCACGCTAGAGCATGAAGCTCAAAATAAAACCAATTCCTCAGTTCAAAGCTAAGGAGTTGTCATAATGCTCAATATTGGTATTAGCGAATTACTGGTGTTCAGCATTATTGCGCTGATCGTACTTGGCCCGGAAAAACTGCCTGAAGGTATCCGCTTTGCAGGTAAATGGTACGGGAAAGTTAAACGACTGATCAGTAACGTGCAAACAGATATTGATCGTGAGCTTCGCATGTCCGAACTTCGTGAAGAAATGCAAAAAGAAATGCAACGTATTCAACAGCTCGAAGCGCGTATGCAAGCGCAGATGAATGAATTACAACAAACGCAACACCCCATAGAACAGACTGCGCAAAAACAACAAGAAGCCGTCCTACCTGACAATAAAAATTTATCCCCACGTTATCAGTACATCGAACGTGGTCAGAGCACGATATTTGCCGTGGTTACACCCCAAATGAAAATAAAGCACGAAATTAAAACAGATCAAGCTCCCACATTAAGTTCGACCGATGCATTAGCAGAATATCAGGTGGCCGTATGACAGATCTTTCACTGAATAATTCACAGAACACTGTGCCTGATTTGGAAGAAATGCCGATCACCAAACATTTGGTGATTTTGCGTCGGCATTTGATCAAAATTACAGGGCTCATTTTGATTCTGTTCTTTTGTTTATTGCCCTTTGCCAATCAAAGCTATCAATTGATGTCAGAGCCTCTGCGTGCTCAGTTGCCGATGACCTCATCCATGATCGCAACGGATGTGACCGCCACCTTTATGGCGCCGTTTAAGCTAAATTTCTTTGTCGCGCTTATGCTCGCGATGCCTTTCGTGATTTATCAACTTTGGGCCTTCATCAAACCTGCACTGTATGAAAAAGAGCGGCATTTGGCGATGCCCTTATTATTCGGCAGTATCGTCCTCTTCTATGCCGGTATTGCCTTTGCCTATTGGGTTGCCCTGCCATCCATCCTACATTTTTTTATGAGTGTTTCCCCTGAAACGGTCGCCCCGATGACGGACATCAATAGTTATTTAAGTTTTTGCTTAAAGCTTTTTTTGGTGTTTGGATTGACCTTTGAAATTCCGATCATCACATTAATTTTGATTTTGATCGGGGTGGTGTCTACTCAAACCTTGGTGGAGAAGCGTCGTTTTATTATCGTTGGCTGTTTTTTTGTCGCCATGTTTGCCACGCCACCCGATGCGCTTTCGATGATCATGTTGGCCATTCCCATGTGGATGCTGTTTGAGCTGGGTTTGTTCTTTGGCAAGCTGATTGAAAAACGACGTGCATCTGCAACTTAAATAGACATATGTTTCGACAATTTTGGTGAGTTTTACACCTAAGAGGCTGAGATAGCCTCTTTTTTTATGCGTCCATTTAATGTTTTGCAATTTACATGCAGCGAAATCCAAATGCCTATTTCATCAGTTTGCAACATTAGCTTCAAAGCATTGTCATATTTTATCGATAGTTTTATGTGATCAACTTTTACCCAGCACACCTTTGCCAGGATTTAAATTCATGACAAACATGCCATATAACGAAGATCAAGAACTTGATAACAACACTTCGGATAACCTTCATTTTCGTGACATTTTAGAACAACGCATCAGCCGTCGTAGCTTGATTACCAAGACTGCGAGTGGTGCAGTCGCACTTGCATTGGCATCTTCATTAACGGGGTGTAATGATGACAATGACTCAGGTTCAAATAGCAATACCAAACCACCAGTTACTGATCCAAATCAAAAACCGACCAAGTTCAATTTCACACCAGTGAAAAAGAATTTAGAAGATATTGTGACTGTTCCTGAAGGCTATCAAGCGCATGTGCTATATGCGATGGGTGACTCGATTAACCCTGCATACCCAGCGTGGGATGATAACAATGTTCCTTCTGGCCCGAGCTTCCAATTCCGCTCTGGTGACTGCCATGACGGTATGAGCTTCTTTGGTTTAAATATCACCTCTGGACGTTATGATGCCAAACAGTCTGACCAAGGTTTGTTGGTGATGAACCATGAATACATCAATCCAACCTTCTTACACCCACAAGGCCCAACCAAAGTAGATGGCCGTCGCCCTGAAGATGAAGTTATCCGTGAAGTCAATGCACACGGTGTTTCTGTGATTCAAATTGAAAAAGACAGCAAGACTCAAGCCGTTAAACTGGTACAAAACTCTCCATTTAACCGTCGTATTACCGCATCGACCGTAATGGACTTTAAAGGCCCTGTTGCAGGCTCAAGCTTAGTCAGTACGAAGTTTTCAGCCAATGGTCAACAAACCCGTGGTACACACAACAACTGTGGTAATGGTTATACCCCTTGGGGCACTTACCTGACGACAGAAGAAAACTTCATTGGTTACTTCGCTCGTGCGAAAGCAGATGATGCCAAACGTAGTCCTGCTGAAATTGTGGCACTCAACCGTTATGGCCTAAAAGCGGGTGCAAACTCACGCTATGGTTGGGAAACGGCGATTGGAAGTAATGAGTCACAAGATTTATATGACCGTTGGTCAGCGAATGTTACCGGTACTCAGGCAGCAGAAGATTATCGTAATGGTCCAAACACCTTTGGTTGGATTGTCGAAATCGACCCATTTGACCGTCGTGAAAACCCCGTAAAACGTACAGCACTGGGTCGCTTTGCACATGAAGACTGCCGTGCAAGTCGCTTACGTGAAGATGACAACCTTGCGTTTTACATGGGCGATGACTCGCGCGGTGAATACATCTATAAATTTGTATCAGACCAAAAATGGAATAAAAAAGATGTCAACGGTGGCTATGCCGCGGGCGACAAATACATGAACAACGGTAAGTTATACGTCGCCAAATTTAACAATGACGGCAAAGGTCAATGGATTGAATTGAGCTATAACGTCAATGGTTTAAACCAAAGCAACAGCGTGTATCCTTTTAGCTCACAAGCAGATGTTCTGACCTTCGCACGTCTTGCCGCAGATGCTGTCGGTGCTACCAAAATGGACCGTCCTGAATGGGTCGCTGTACATCCAGACAATGGTGAAGTCTATGTGACCCTCACCAATAACTCGAACCGTGGTACGACGCATGCACTAGATGCTGCCAACCCACGTAACTACACCGACCCTGAAGGTGGTAAAGGCAACGTCAACGGTCATATTATCCGTTTCCGTGAAGATGGTGATACAACCACAGCTCTCAGCTTTACTTGGGATATTTACCTGTTTGGTGCTGAAGCAAAAATGGCGAGCAACATTAACTTATCTGGTTTAAATGACAATAATGACTTGTCATCACCTGATGGGATGTGGTTCGACCCACGTGGTGTGTTATGGATTCAAACCGATGACGGTGCTTATACCGATACCACCAACTGTATGATGCTTGCTGCGCTACCAGGTCAAGTCGGTGATGGCACAAAAGCCACGACATCATCGGGTCAAGAAACCATTGTGGGTGCAAAACTGAATGATGAAAACTTACGTCGCTTCCTGACTGGACCAAAAGAGTGTGAAATCACAGGTGTGACGATGACACCTGACTACAAAGCGATTTTTATCAATGTGCAACATCCCGGTGAAGATTCAGTATCCTATACTGAGCCGACCAGCCACTGGCCTGCATCACAAACCAATGCAGCAGCGACTTCACGTCCTCGCTCAGCGACCGTAGTCATCACCCGTAAAGATGGTGGTGTGATTGCTGGCGAAGCGGTAGAACAAGCTCAGCCAACGCAAAAAACCGCATAAGACATCTCTAAAAAAAAAGCCGACGAATCGTCGGCTTTTTTTATGGCTTTAAATGCACTTCTATCTGGGTGATCTGTCCTTGTTGCTCACCCTGCTGCTGTTTTTCCTGCCAATGCCACTGTGAATCCCGCATACATAATAAATTTGAACAGCGGGTGCCATACACTGGACTTTGAATAAAGGTTGAAGACAACAAATGTTCCATTTCCGCCTGAATCCCAGTATTGGGTAACAATGATGGAATGATTTTACGTTCATCTTCCAAAATATCCCACGCAGCAGCGTCTATATCCGCCTGTGGTTGCTGGCTTTGTAGCATCGGTAAAAATTCTTGCGTGAAACGTTTGCGTAAATGTCGGGTCTTTTCCCAATGTTCAGTCATTAAACCATTGGATGTGACATACACCCCTTTGGCTAAGACTTGTGGTGCTTCACCGCGATTACTCATATAAACGGCTTGAGTGGCATCGCCAACGAATAAATTAAAGCCAGCATAATTACATTGGATTTGTTCCAGTGCTTGCGCAAACCGAATGGGCGTTTGCTCAGATTCTAAAAATTGCTGAATCAAAGCGCCACGTGAAGTGGGATATGTGGTCTGATCACGACCATCACGAAAATTGGTCACAATCGCCCAACGCCCTTGAGCGGTAATCCCCATCCATGTTCCACCAGACTGTAAGTCCTGTCCTGCAATAATCGGACTATCTACCCATTGCTTTAGACCTGCCGTCGGTCGATGATAAAACTCATCACGATTCGAAATCAGGCAGAGTGGCATGTCATCCAAGACCTGCCAAGCAAAAGCCACAATGCACATATTCAACTCTCAATATCTTTACACATTGAATGTACAACATTTTTCAGCACATTCAGCTAAAATCTGTGCAAAACATAATGACAAGGAACAGCAATGCTGACATATCCAAATATCGACCCTGTGGCGATATCACTGGGGCCACTACAAGTTCACTGGTATGGTCTGATGTATTTATTGGCCTTTTTATTTGCATGGGGCTTGGCAACCTACCGTGCAAAACAACGTGACGGCTGGAACGCAGAAATGGTCTCAGACCTGATTTTCTACGGTGCATTGGGTGTCGTGATTGGTGGACGCTTTGGCTATGTCTTCTTTTATGGTTTCGATCAGTTCCTTGCCAACCCATTGTGGCTATTCCAAGTTTGGACAGGCGGCATGAGCTTCCATGGCGGTTTCCTTGGGGTCATGATTGCCATGTTATTGTGGTGCAAGAAATATAAAATGACTTGGTTCCAGACCCTCGACTTTATCGCACCCTGCGTTCCAACAGGCTTAATGTTTGGTCGTATTGGGAACTTTATTGGTGGCGAGCTATATGGTCGTGCAGTGACTGACCCAAATTTTGCTTTCGGCATGATCTTCCCGACCGATCCACTTCAGTTGGTGCGCCATCCGTCGCAACTCTATCAAGCACTCTGTGAAGGTTTAATTCTGTTTATTGTGCTGTGGTGGTTTAGTTCAAAACCTCGCCCACGCTATGCCGTTTCAGCTTTGTTCCTCATCGGATATGGTATAGCACGCTTCACCGTTGAATTCTTCCGTGAGCCGGACAATGGTCAACTGTTCATTGGATGGATGAGTAAAGGCCAGTTCCTGACAGTTCCGATGATTCTGATTGGACTATGGATGATGTGGTATGCCTACCAGAAAAAAATCTATGACTGGGGTCCACAAAAGAATCATTAATATTTTATAATTGTCTTTAAGCAAGCGAGGTCTAAGCCTCGCTTTTTTATGCGCTGAAATTTATTCCTTCATACGCATTTACTCCACATGAAGTGACTGAATTAGACAACTGATCTGTGCTAAAGTTTATTCAGCTTATTTTAAAACTATCGATCCATGCTTGAATTTTGGTTTAACCCCAGCGTTTCTGTACTTAAAAAAATCCTGTTTTTTATTGCGATGGCCGTACTGACCGGTGTTCTGTATTGGATGGAACCCCTAACACTTCAAGCCATTCTAATGTTCATGGGTACAGGCGTCATTTTCCTGATTTGTCGTTATTGCAAGATTCATTTTGCAGCAAAAAATCCAACAGGTTTGCTCTATCGTTTATTGACCTGGATACCGATTGCACTGCTGTTAGCATTGGTTTTTATCAACATGAATAAGGGTGAAATTTTGATTCCGGGTGCTCAAGGTATTGGCTTTATGGCTTTGGCGATCTGCCTGCTCTCCCCGATTTCACTGCTGAATAAAAACGAGAAAACTTCACCCCAAGGTAAAGTTTAAATGCTGACGTTTTGGTACTCTGAGCGCTGTAACCGACAAATCAAGCTCATCATTTGTATCAGTACCTGTGTGCTTATTTTTCTATGCGCTGAACAAAAACAACTAGATCCCCGCTTTGCGGGCATAAGTTTAGCCATTGGTTTGATGATTGATCTGCTTTATAAGCTCAGACAAGACAAACTAAAAACACTGTCTCCGTCATTAAAATGCGGTTTGGCTACTTTGCCAATTTTATGTTTAGTGTGCTTAATTTATTTTCTACCCGATGAGCAACGCTGGATTTTAGCGCTGCAATGTGTGGGCTTTGCTGCAATTGGATTATTTATCGTCTCGATCTACAGTCAGCGTGCAAAAAGGTTTGAAGACTAACCTTTTTTGCAGCCATGGGCTTTAATCTGCTAAGCGGTAATAGCTGTATTTCACATTTGGAGTTCGATAGACCGCATAACCCGCTTGACGATAATCAGATACCCAGTCCTTACCTGAATATGCTGCGATATGACCATAACGGCTACTTTGATTGCGGTCGATAATATAAATATCGCCTTTCTTTGGTCGATCAAACGCTAAATTAATTTTTTGATAACCAATTTTTTGTAATGTGCTGCCCCAGTCTGCTGCGGCAACGGGGTGACCGTTAAAACGTGCCCCTGCGGACTCAAGTGCTAAACGAACACTGCGGGCACATTTCTGAGTACTTCTTTGGCGGGTAATGCCTTGTAAAAATCCAGTCAAACGATCGATATCGATACGCTGACCATTGCGGGATACCACATTTTTAGTCGCTGCTTTTTGAGTGGTATTGGACTTGCCCGTATTTTTACTCGCCTGAGAACGAATTATGATATTTGCCTGAACTGGAGCATGCACTTCACTCAAGTTTACATTGTGATCATAAGCCATTCTTTAACCCACACTCCCGCCTATATTTAGGCATTCAAAAATTTTAACGAGGGTGATAGTACCGCGTAAATCATGTTTTTTCATGTAAAAAATGTAAGATTTCTTAAACAAATCTTCACATTTAAATACGACCGTCTATTTTTAATTCAAATATATTTATTTTTGATATCAAACTCTTATTCAGAAATAATAGCCCAAAATCATCTCTTCACAATGAGAAAAATCACGTTTATTTTCTAATCAAACTTATCTGTATTTTTTTCAACGCTGCGAATGTAACATCGCTTAATATGTAAACAATAGAGCTTAAGTCTTCTAAGCTCATGCTTGATTTAACAGACATATAGTCTCGTTAACACTTGATGTAGTTGTTATGAATAGACGTCTTCAACTCAGAAAATCCAGCGCTTGTTGCCTACAAAATTTTCTCATCACCAAATAAACACCGTATGATTTTGATTTTTTAAACCTGACCATATTCAAGTACCCATCGCAGTTCCTTCCTCACGCAAAACAAGCTAATATGTGCCACAAGAAATTTAGCAAATTATGAGAGAGACATGCGCCAGTATTTAGACCTTTTACAACACATTCTCGACAACGGCGGCGACAAGGGCGACCGTACGGGTACGGGAACACGTTCTGTATTTGGTCATCAAATGCGCTTCGATCTTTCTCAAGGTTTCCCTTTACTCACCACCAAAAAAGTTCATTTCCGCTCTATCGTGATTGAACTGTTGTGGTTCCTTAAAGGCGATACCAATGTTCAATATTTGCAAGACAATAAAGTTTCCATTTGGGATGAATGGTCTACAGCAGAACAAACTGCGCGTTTTGGTCGTCCTGCTGGCGAATTAGGTCCTGTTTACGGTCATCAATGGCGTAATTTCGGTGCAACCAAAAAAGCCGATGGCCTATATGAACAAGATGGTTTTGACCAAATTAAATGGTTGGTCAATGAAATCAAAACCAATCCTAACTCTCGTCGTCTAATCGTGTCTGGTTGGAACCCAAATGAGGCAGGTAATGTTGCATTGCCACCATGCCATACCTTGTTTCAATTTTTTGTTCAAAACGGAAAATTATCTTGCCAATTATATCAACGTAGTGCTGACGTTTTCCTGGGTGTGCCGTTTAACATTGCCAGCTATGCCCTGTTAACACATATGATTGCGCAAGTTTGTGGTCTAGGTGTAGGTGACTTCGTTTGGACCGGTGGGGATACACATTTATATGCCAACCATTTCGAACAAGCGCAGTTGCAATTGACACGTGAACCAATGGGTCTGTGCCAATTAAAACTCAATCCTGAAATTACCGATCTTTTCGATTTTAAATTTGAAGATATTGAAATCGTAGGTTATGAATCACATCCTGCGATTAAAGCCCCTGTTGCGGTTTAATTTCAGAAATCCCAAGTGAAAAGCAAAATCCCGCTTTACCTCAAGCGGGATTTTGCATTCTAATAGACGACAAATAATTCGGCTATTTGAGTTCAAACTATGGCATTTCAAAATTTAGAAATCGTGCACGTTGTCGCTATGGATCAGCAGCGCTGCATTGGTAAAGGTAATGATTTGCCGTGGCATATATCTGCCGATTTACAGCACTTTAAAGCCATCACCCAAGGCGGTGTGGTGGTCATGGGACGCAAAACCCTAGAGTCTATGGGACGTACCCTACCGAAGCGTGTCAATTGGGTCATTACACGAGATAGCAATTGGTCATTTGAAGGCACCAAAGTCGCATATAGTATCGACGAGGCGTTAACGCAAGCTGTTGCTGATGTCGCGAGTTCAGAAAAACCAACGAGTTTGTTTATTATTGGTGGTGGTGAAATTTTTAAGCAAACCATCGGCATCGCAGACCGTTTAGAACTCACGCATGTTGAACTCGATGTTCAAGGTGATGCGCATTATCCTGAAATTCCTGCGGACTTTCAAAAAGTGGCGTCAGAACAACATATCGACGACAAAACTGGGATTGCTTTTGAGTTCGCAACTTACCGAAAATAAAGAAAAATCTTAAGCTAAAAGAAAAATATGCAACAGAGTGACCAACAAGCAATGTTCAAAAAAATAGGGCGAAGTATTCTTCATTCTCTATTTAGTGTGTTTGTCCTCTGTTCTTCGATTTGGCTCTGTGCCGCCCTGTGGATACAGCAACCGGCAGGCTGGTTAGGCAGCCGCATTATCATTGGGATCTGGATTGCTTTCGCCCTGAGCATTTTAGGCATCTATATTACCCAACACTTTTTTAGCCGTCGTAAAGATGTCTTGATTTATATTGTGGGCTTTATCTGTGGTCTATTTTGGTATTTTGGCATGGAAGCACGCCAAGATCGTGAATGGAATCCTGAAGTAGCAGAAATTCTACATTATGAAAAGCAAGGCAATCTTGTCACCTTGCACAATGTGCGTAATTTCGACTGGCATGCCGATGGCAGCTATACCCCGCACTGGGAAACCCGCCAATATGACCTGAGTCAAATCAATGGCGTCAACATCATTACCTCGTATTGGATGGGACCGCAAATTGCCCATACACTGGTCACTTTTGATTTTGCTGACCGACCACCGCTGACGTTTTCGATTGAAATTCGCAAAGAGAAAAATGAAGAATTCTCTGCGATTGGTGGTTTTTTCCGTAAATATGAACTGAGCCTCATTGCATCAGATGAAAAAGATATTATCTATACCCGCAGCAATACACGCGGAGAACAGGTCTATTTCTTCCCCGTAAACATGCCAAAATCTGAAATGCAGGCGCTGTTTATTGAATATCTACATAAAGCCGATGAACTGCAGACTCAACCCAAATGGTACAACACACTCACTAGTAATTGTACAACACTGGTGTTTGACATGATTCAAGCGGTTTCCAAACATCAACTTCCAACCGATTACCGCTTATTTGCATCCGGTTATTTGCCGAATTATTTGCACGACCTCCATGCCATAGACCAAAATTGGGATATGAAAACATGGTATCAAAAAGCCCATGTTAACCCCCGCGTCTCTCAAATTAAGCAACTGAGCAGTGAACAATATTCCAAATTAATTCGACAAGGTTTGCCGCATTCACAGTCTAATCCAAGCGCCAATCAATTGTAATTCTTAAATATTGATACAAATATGGCTAGCTTATCTGTGCGATATTTGCTTAGATAATTGAAATGCTTCCACGGGGAAATTCCGATGCTAAAACAAATATTTGTTGCTGCAACTTTGGTTTCAACTTTAGTGGTGACAGGCTGTGAAAGCATGCCTGCACAAGACAACACCATAACTGAAAATTTAAACCTATTACAAAACCGTACTTGGATTGCCACTCAGATTGGCAACACCCCAATCAAAACAGCACCCAATGCGCATAATATTCCAAGCATTCAATTCGATGCGGCTTCAAAACGTGTCTCAGGTGCAGATGGCTGTAATCGTATAATGGGCGGCTATAATGCTGGCAAAGACACCATAACGTTTGGCCCGATTGCAGCGACACAGATGGCTTGTCTCAATAACAATGGGCTAGACCGACAGTACCATGCAGCACTCGAAAAAGTAACGCATTATCAAGTATTTGGAAAAACATTGAAATTACTAGACCGTCATGGCAATTTATTAATTCAATATGAAAGCGCTGTTCAACCGCGTTAAATCATTTTAAAAGTCTGCTTCGGCAGACTTTTTTATTCACTGTTCAGTCATGCCAGAGACATTTAATGCACATAAACTTGTGATTAGTATACAGACGTACATTGCAGTTTTTAGCTATAACCCCATATTAAACATCAGGGAACAAGATAGGATTTCACTATGCAACAAGCGGTATTTGGTGGTGGATGCTTTTGGTGTGTAGAAGCAGTTTTTCTACAACTTCAGGGCGTGCAAACAGTTGTCAGTGGTTATGCAGGGGGAATTACTCAGCATCCAAGCTATGAGCAAATCTGTGAGGGAAATACCCAACATGCAGAAGTCATTCAGATCAATTTTGATGACAGCCAAATCAGTTTTAGCCAATTGCTGGATGTATTTTTCGCAACCCACGATCCAACCACGCTGAACCGTCAAGGCAATGATGTCGGCACACAGTATCGCTCAGTGATTTTCTATCAAGACGAATCACAAAAGCAAATCGCTGAACAACGTATTGAAGAATTAAAAGCTGAAGGCATCAATATTGTGACTGAACTCAGCCCAATGCCGACCTTCTACCCTGCCGAAGAATATCATCAGAACTTCTTTGCACGGAACCCAAACCAAGGCTACTGTAATTTTTCAATACCACCTAAGCTCATGAAATTACGTAGCAAATTTCAAGACCTACTCAAACCTGAGTGATCTAATTAAACGGCATCTATTTTCAAAATAAAGACATAAAAAAAGCGACATTTCAGTCGCTTTTTTTAGTTATCTTTGTGTCCCGTCCTGAAATAAGTTTACACCTTAAGAGACTTATTTTATGGAACATGCACAAGAACAACGAGTTAAACGCACACAACGTGATTATAGCTTCGCCTTTAAAATGATGGTTGTACATGAAGTA
>NZ_VPAN01000037.1:0-32313 GCF_013419225.1 Acinetobacter sp. YH12097
AATTAATTTGATGGCTTCAGCTTTAAATTCTGTGGTGTAAGTCTTGTGTTTCTTGCTCATGGTAAACTCCTGATGAGTGTGTTTAGTTTACCAAGTTAAAACCTCCTGTTTTTTCAGCACACATCACTCCTTTTAATGGAGGGGCTATATAGGAAACTGTTATAAATAATTCACGACCCTTTAAAATATAGCTAACAATATATTCACAAGTCCCAGAAATAGCTTGAGAAACAACTCCTACCCAACCTTTTTATCCTCATCATAAGGAAGAATTAAATTTTTGAATTTCACGTATTGTGTTCTATTTTGTTCTATATAATAATTTTCTTTGTTACGGCTAAAATTGTTTGCCAAATTATTACTTTGTTGAGATGTTGTCTGAAAATTTAAGACGGATGAATTACTAGGACCACCACTAGCTCCAACTACATGTACTTGCTTAGGGAGTAAGGTAGCACCACAAGTGAACTTATCGCCTACATAAGCTACAGCCTTGCCATCAAAAATAACGTGGTCATTACTTTTAATTAACGTAGACCAAGTTTTACATTTCGGACATGCGAAACCATCTCCAGCACGAAGAAAAAAGATTCCCCATCTGTGAACTTCTGAACTGAGTGGATATGACTGTTCCTCCGTGGCTCGTTGTAGACCCATGAATGCCGAATCCTTTAGACATTTTTTGAGTCTCCAATTGTTGTAGTCATAAAGCCTATAGGGGGTATCGCATCATGATATAAGCGTAATACATGAGATGTAATTGGACTATCAATAATTTCATCGCCATTTTCTAAAAATGAACCGATTAGAGCGGCTGATCGACCATCTACATTGAAAAGCGATCCTGCGCCAGAGATAATTTTTGCTGTTGAACCATCTAAGTATATGGCTTCATCACCTATCAATGCCAATGATATCCCTTGGACTTTAAAAGTATGATTTGATGCCCGAACAAGTCCACCATTTTTAGTTTTTGCACCGTTAAATGCTACATAATATTTTGTGTGAGGCTTATGATTCCAATATAGTTGTTCTGCCTCATGAATTTTTTTTATATCTTCTTTTGAAAGCTTTTGTAGCTGCTCTTTTGGCAGTTGATGCAAAAAAGTAGGGCTAGTCATACTATGTCCAAATATTGTAATTATATTCGAGCTTAATAAAATAAGATGACTAATAAAATTTGAAAATGTAACTAAGGAAATACTATCTAATTTTATATTTATTCTAATATATGCATTTTAGGTGCAAAACAATAAATAAATTTTTAGCATTGAAATAATGCTTTAATAAAAATTAACCTAAATAAAATCTATTTTATTTATAATTCCCCGACACCTTCACATAATTCTGCGCTGAATACGGTAAAAATGCTTTTTCTTTATCGGTTAGGGGGCGGACTTTTTTGACTGGACTGCCCACATATAAATAACCACTTTCCAAAACCTTATTTGGTGGAACAAGTGAACTAGCACCAATCATCACATCATCTTCAACAATTACATCATCTAAAATAATCGTACCTATACCGACTAAAACACGATTACCAATGGTACAACCGTGTAATTTCACATGATGACCAATTGTCACATCTTCACCAATAATCAGTGGAGAACCCTCAGGTTTATCGGCTTTTTTATGACTCACATGCAACATTGAGTGATCTTGCACATTAGAGTTTTTACCAATACGAATATGGTTTACATCACCACGAATCACAGCAAATGGCCAAACCGAAACATTTTCAGCCAATACAACATCGCCAATCAAGACTGACATTTCATCGATATAGCAAGAGTCAGCAATACGTGGAACAGTGTCTAAATAAGGGCGAATGTTTTGGCTCATAGGAAAGTCATCTACAGGTTTTTAGGCAGTATAAAATAAAAAAGCACCTAGACCGAAATCTAGATGCTTTCACTTTAGTCTTAATATCGAGTTTTCATCAAATTTAGAATAAGTTACTAAAGAATTGTTTGATGTGATCAATCATTTTTGCAAAGAAACCAGCTTCTTCGACATTTTGTAGAGCGACAAGTGGTTTTTCAGCAATGACTTTGCCATTAAGCGTTGCAACGTATTTACCAACCACTTGACCTTGTTTTAAAGGAGCAGTCAATTTAGGTTGAACAACCAATTGAGTTTTAATGGCGTTCGCTTCGCCTTTAGGCATCGTCACGTTAAAGTTTTCAGCTAGACCTACTTGAACTTCATTGTCTTTACCGTACCAAACTTTTGCTTTTGCAAGCACTTGTTTAGCAGGTTGAACTTTTACAGTTTCAAAGTTTGCATAACCCCAAGCTAAAATTTCACGTGTTTGAGATGCACGTTCGTTCATGCTTGGCGCACCAAAGATCACTGAAATTAAACGTAAAGGACCACGTTTAGCTGAAGTCGTTAAGCAGTAGCCAGCTTCTTCAGTATGACCAGTTTTTAAACCATCTACACTTGGGTCAGTATAAAGCAGGGCATTACGGTTGCCTTGCTTAATGCCATTGAACGTAAATTCTTTTTCAGAGTAGATCGGATAGTATTTTGAACTGTCATGAATGATATGTTGCGCAAGAGTCGCCATATCTTTGGCAGTCGAGAAATGTCCTTCAGCTGGCATACCTGTCGCATTGATGAATTGAGTATTCACCATGCCAATACGTTTCGCTTCTTGGTTCATCATGTGGGCAAAGGTGCCTTCATTGCCAGCAATATGTTCTGCCATAGCTTTAGAAGCATCGTTACCCGACTGAATGATAATGCCACGTAACATTTCTAATGCAGTTGCAGTACCGTTGAGCGGAACGTACATACATGACTCAGTGCTGCTGCCGCGACACCAAGCCGACTCATTCATACGTACTTTTTCATTTTCAGTTAGTTCACCGCTTAATAACTTTTGTTCAATGATGTAACTGGTCATCATTTTTGTCATTGAAGCAGGAGCTAATTTTTCGTTTTCATTTTTAGAAGCAAGGATTTGCCCTGTCTCATAGTCCATCAGCACATAAGATTTATTATTTAATTCAGGTGGTGCAGAAAGGACAGTTGCCGCGAATGAAAAACTAGGTGCAAGTAGTAATGCGGCAAGGGCGGTTTTTCGGGTCATTCTGGGTGGTTCCAATAACTTAGGTATAAGCACAAAGAGCCTAGCATTTTAGGACAAAGCTAGGCGGACTGCTATGGGGTGCAAGCGCTTATTTTAAAAGTATTGTAACCAATTGGTATTATTTGCTGTAAGCAGTCAATTCTTTGCAAATCGTACCATTTTTCTTATCGCCAGCTTTCTTCGCATCAGACTGCGCTTCTTTTAAAGCGTCTTTAAAACTTTTTTGTTTGCTGAGTTGCTGTAAAGCATTTACTGGGTTCTTTTCATTCGGCATATATTCTTTAGCTAATTTTGCATAACCCGCTTCAAACTTTGGTTGATCTTTGTCATTCACCAATTTTGGGCAGACTTCAGATAGTACATAGATAGCTGCAAGTTCTTGACTGGTCACTTGAGGTGTAGGAGTCACTTCAATTTTTTCATCTGCGGCATGTGCAGACATGGTGGTGAAAGCAAAAGCAGAAAGGCTAAGGGCACAAAGAGATTTTACAAAAGAGTTTTTCATTTAAATAACCTGTGAAATAACTTAGAAGATATCAAATAGCTAAAATTTATTTGCCTAGCTTAATCGTATTTCTGGTAGAGATCAGTAGAAAATTGTATTGAAGCTGTTTAGAAATCAATACATTGTGAAAGAAAAAAGGATGAGGCTATAAAGCGTCATCCTTTTTTGGGCAGGTTTGATGCAATAAGGACTAACCTATTTAGAGGACGTCCAAAGCTGAATGATCAATTAACCTTCATAACTTAAAACGTCATCACAAACTGATTTTTGCTCAGCTTTATCAGTTTCTTTAGCAGCTTGACGCGCTTCTTCAAGAACTGATTTATATTCGCTGTCAGACTGTAGTTTTTCTAATGTCATTGATTTATCAGAATAATCAGCAAGATATGTTTTAGTGAGTACTTGAATGTTGGCATCAAATTTTGCATTTTGACCAATAATCGCAGGGCATACTTCTAACATGACTTGTGCAGATGCAATATCTTCTTTTACGATGGTATTGGCTTCTTCTTGAGTGAAGTCATTGTCTGCGACCACAGTTTGAGTCATGCAAGCTGCTAGAGCAAAGCCCAATAAACCACGAAGTGCTACGGTTTTATTCATTTTGTACACACACATTTATGCTGGATGTTGAAATGTAAATATATATAATTATTCATATATTTCAATAAAATGTTCTTGCGAGTCATTTTTAATTTTTTAGTAATGGAAATTTAGTTGTGAATATTTTAATTGCCAATGATGATGGCGTTTTTGCTCCCGGTATCCAAGCTTTAGCACATGCATTGCGTCCTCTCGGTCGTGTGGTGATCGTGGCGCCTGAAAGCGAACGCAGCGGTTTTTCAAGTGCTTTAACTTTAGATCGACCATTACGACCTGTCGAAATTGCACCGAATATGTGGGCGGTAAATGGTACACCTGCGGACTGTGTGTATTTATCAATGAATGGCTTGTTCGACTTCGAATTTGATCTGGTGGTGAGTGGAATCAATAGTGGCGCAAATCTGGGTGATGATGTGCTGTATTCAGGGACAGTGGGTGCGGCATTTGAAGGCCGTTTAATGAAACAACCTGCGCTAGCCGTCTCTTTGGCTGGGCCAAATGTGCGTAGTTATAATAACCCAGAAGATTATGCAGTCGCCGCGCAATGGGTGCATGATTTTATTGCCAATGGACTACCCGCGCTACCTGCACGACATATTTTTAATATTAATATTCCAGATGTTGCTGAACTTCAAGGCACCAAAGTGACCTATCAAGGAAGACGTTTACAGTCCAAACCGATTACCAGTCATGTAGACCCGCGTGGTCGTCAAGTCTATTGGATTGGATTGGCAGGCGAGGCAGTGGCAGAGCCTAAGAAAGGCTTAACGCATATCGAATCAGACTTCTTTGCAGTTGCAAATGGTTATGTCAGTGTAACGCCTATACAAATGGATGCTACAAACTATGAGATTTTGAATAACTTGCACTCAGAGTTATCTAAATCTTAAGTATTAATGTTATAACTTTGTGAAAATGGTTATGCCGCAACTTTTTTAGAGTGGATTTTTGCTAATCTTAGCCCATTCATAATGACTATATTTGAATTATTAGTGAGGAAGATGATGTCCCTGGTGTCACAATATCGCGTTATTGCCGCTCCTGCAGCATTATTTAAGACCCTTGTTTTATCTGCTGCGGTTGTTACGACTTTGGTCATGACTGGCTGTGCGTCAAAACCACAAATTAATAATGCGACCCGTTATGCGACTGCTCCGGATTATTATACAGTTCGTTCGGGAGATACTTTAAGTGGCATTGCCGCTCGCTATGGTTTGAGCTATGTCAGCATTGCAGAAATGAACGATATTGCGCAGCCTTATCGCATCTATGTTGGACAATCCATTCGCCTTAAAAATGGCGGCTCACGTCGTACAACGTCTACGCAAGCCATGACTCAAGCGGCACCAATTCAACGCCAAACGATTGCAATGCCAACGCAAACAGCACCCGTGACACAAGCTTCAACCACACCGTCGACAGTTACTCGAACTACTGTACCAACTCCTGTGGTCAGTTCATCTAGTTTACGATGGGTGAGTCCAGTATCACGTCCTACGGTATTACAAGGTTATAACTTAGCATCGAATGTGAAAGGAACACGTTACGCAGGCAATACGGGTGACGCTATTTTTGCAGCAGCTGATGGTCAAGTGGTCTATGCCGCCGATGGTCTTAAAGAGTACGGCAATTTAATTTTGGTGAAGCATATTAATGGCTATATCACTGCATATGCACATAACAGTAAAATGAATGTCAAAAGTGGCGATACTGTGAAAGCAGGGCAGCAAATTGGTGAGATGGGTTCATCGGGTACAAACCGTACGATGCTTGAGTTTCAGGTGCGTTTAGATGGTAAACCAATCAATCCAACTGCAGTTTTACCAAATAATTAAATATATAATGCAAAAGCAAAATATCCCCGTATAATACAATGAGTTGCTTTTATCGAAAGATGAAGCTTCTCATAAGTTTATGAGGGAAATTTATGTTAGATCAACTTCGAGCAATGGGTGTCTTTGCTTGCGTTGTGGAAAAAAATTCGTTTAGTGGCGCTGCTCGTGAGTTAGGTATTACCACGAGTGCCGTGAGTCAGCAAATCCGCTCACTAGAGCAGGATATGGAAGTCATTCTTTTACATCGTTCTACACGTAAGTTAAGTTTGACAGAAGCTGGACAAGCTTTTTTTCATAGTTGCCAAGAGATGCTATCTGCCGCAGAGCGCGGCAAAATTCGTATCAATGAACTTCGTGACGACTTAGTCGGTGAATTACGTATTGCATCAACACCAGAACTTTGTGCGAATCATGTGATTCCTGCATTGTCACATTGGATGTCGGCACATCGTGGTTTATCAGTTCATTTAGAAGCAGATAATCAATATATCGACTTAATTGATGGACGCATTGATATTGCGCTACGCATGAGTTCAAAAATTGATGATCAACAGTTTCATGTCGTGCCATTGGCGCATGTTGAACAAGTTCTCGTTGCTGCACCAAGCTATATCAACCAAACCAGTTTAATTACACGACCAGAAGATTTACAAAATCATGATATGGTTCAAATAAATTTGGTTAAAAACTTTCAGCATTTTGCATTTGAAAATGCAGTGACGAAAGAGCATGTTGCATTGGATGTGCATTCCCGATTTACAACAAATAATGTATTTGCTGCAAAAGCAATGTGCCAACAAGGACATGGCATTGCAAGAATATTATATCTAGATACGCAAAAAGACTTATTAAACGGTTCTCTTGTTGAAGTTTTACCAGAATGGCGCTTACCATCATTCACTCTATATGCTGTGATGTCTAAACGTGATCAACAGCCTACCAAGATTCATCGTTGCCTAGATGCATTAAAATTGTATTTCAGTCAATTACCAGGCGGACGTGTATACCAAGAAGCCTCATAAAAACAAAAAAGGTTTAAAAAGATATAAAAAAAGCCGCAATCAGCGGCTTTTTTTACTTTCGGCACAAATTACGCTAGAAAGTTTTTCACCATTTTAACAATGCGTTCAATCAAGATATCCGCTTGTTTTTTATTGATGTTCAGCGTAGGTAATAAACGAATCACAGAGCCTGCTGTTACGTTAATAATCAAGTGATGCTCATCACGTGCAATATTCACAAGTTCGCCACATGCTTTTGGTAATTCAATGCCGACCATTAAACCAAAACCACGAACAGTTACGTTTTGCTCTGCAAGTTGCTCTGTGAATTGCTCAACAAGATACGCACCCATATTTGCAGCATTTTCAACAAGGTTTTCCTTTTGAATGGTATCAATCACGGTATAAACCACACGTGAACCTAATGCAGTACCGCTATAAGTTGAACCGTGGTTACCCGCTGTTAAAACCCCAACACCACGACCTTGAGTCATGACTGCGCCGATAGGGAAGCCATTGCCTAGACCTTTTGCTGTAGTTAGCACGTCAGGAATAATATTGGTATGTTGATATGCAAAGTATTTACCAGTACGGCCGTTACCTGTTTGCACTTCATCAAGCATCATTAACCAGTTGTGTTGGTTACAGATACGACGAATATCTTCTAAATAGCTAAAACCTTGAGGTGCAGTATTTACACCACCTTCACCTTGGATCGGCTCAACCAAAATCGCTACGATGTCAGGGTGGTGAATTGCAGCTTCTTCAATTGCTTCGATATCACCAAAAGGTACACGAATAAAACCTTCAACCAATGGGCCAAAGCCTTCTTGAACTTTTTTGTTGCCTGTCGCAGATAACGTTGCCATGGTACGACCATGGAATGAATGATCAGCAACAATAATTTTAGGGCTTGCAACACCTTGCATATGACCAAATTTACGTGCAATTTTGATTGCACCTTCATTTGATTCTGCACCACTATTTGAGAAGAAAACTTCTTCCATACCCGCAACTTCAGCTAATTTTTGCGCAGCAGCCGTTTGCCAAGGCACTTCAAATAAGTTACTGGTATGAATGAGGGTCGCTGCCTGTTCAGCAATTGCAGCTGTAATTGCAGGATGTGAGTGACCTAAACCACAAACAGCTATCCCTGTCAGTGCGTCTAAGTATTCTGTGCCATCTGCGGTATACAGGTGAGCACCTTGACCTCGGACAAAGCTGATCGGTTGGCGGCCAAATACTGGCATCAAGTGCGATGGTTGATCAGTTTGTACTGGGGCAAGGGTAATGTTATTCATGACTAACTCTAATTTGTCAGGTGATTGAAATAATATAGAGGAGACGCCATATATATATGAGCATCAAGAGGTCTATATAAGCAAAATATGACTCACTTGAAAAGCTGAAATGTAAATAAAACGTGAAATATTGCTTTAGTCATATTGTTTTACTCAGTTTTGGGTATAATGCGAAGCAGATTTATTGAGGATATATCAATGACTGAACAAGCACGCGATACAGAAGCGTTAATTCGTGACCAGATTGCTAAACACGCAGTTCTACTTTACATGAAAGGCACTCCACAGTTTCCACAGTGTGGTTTCTCTGCGCGTGCAGTAGAAGCGCTCAGTCAAATTGGTCGTCCATTTGCTTATGTAAATATTCTTGAAAATCAAGATATTCGCGCAACTCTTCCACAAATTGCAAACTGGCCGACTTTCCCACAATTATGGATCAATGGTGAGTTGATCGGTGGTAGCGACATTATGCTTGATATGTTCCAAAAAGGTGAATTACAACCTTTAGTTGAACAATATAGCCCAGCTCCGGAAGCTTAATTGGATATGTATTTGATGATTTTAATCATTGGATACAAATAAAAAATAGCGCCTTTAAGGCGCTTTTTTTATGACTTAATTATCTAAAAAGTCTGAGGTTATGCGTTTTTCCACCATTTCAAAGGCATTTAAAGTGTAATGAATGGTGGAAAAATCAACAAATGAATAATCTAATCGAACATTTATGACGGATTGTCTTCAGTCGGACTTTCTTCAACACGTTGCTCGTTTTCAGTAGTCCCATTTTTAGCAGTACTGTCTTGAGCTTCAGACTTCTTTGCCTTTTTATCTTTGTCCTTTTTTGACTTCTTCTTTTTTTTCTTTTTCTTTGGCTCTTCTTCCTCAAACTCAGCACCATCTTCAATCGCTTGCCAGTATTCAAGTTGCTCCATGACAGCAGCGTAGATTGAGCCTTTGCTATAACGACCTTTTTTATCAAGAGTGCCTACTGGACGCGCCATCAAAATTTCTAGAGCTTGGTCAATGGTATCTATGGCGTGAATATGGAATTGACCTTGTTGCACAGCTTCAATCACATCTTTGCGTAACATTAAGTGCTGCATATTTTGGCGTGGAATAATCACACCTTGCTTGCCTGTTAGCCCTTGTAATTTACATGCATCATAGAAGCCTTCAATCTTGGCATTTACACCACCAATCGGTTGAACTTGACCCAATTGGTTCATTGAGCCAGTGATTGCCCATGATTGATCGATCGGTAATTGGCTAATAGCGGAAATCAGAGCTGAAAGCTCTGCAACAGTTGCGCTGTCGCCATCTACTTGGCCATAGCTTTGCTCAAAGGCAAGGGCAGCAGAAAAATGTAAAATTTGTTCACGACCAAAGTGTGCCTTTAAGAAACTCGACATCAGCAGGACGCCTTTGGCATGTAAAGAACCACCAAGTTCTACACTACGCTCGATATCTAAAATATCGCCGCCGCCTTGATAAACCGAAGCCGTTAAGCGTGACGGTAAACCAAATTCAACATCTGCATATTGAATCACAGAGAGGGCGTTGATCTGCCCGAATCGATGACCTTTGGTTTCGATTAACTGTGTACCGCGACTGAGATCTTGCCAATACAATTCACGTAAGTAGCCTAGACGGTATTTACGATGATCAAGAGCGGTGTTGATATGTGTTTCTGTCACCATTTTATCGCCAGCAAGTGCTGCATGATGATGTGCTTCACGAATCAAATCGCCTAAGGTGAGGGCGTGTAATGACAAAGAGCTTTGATCTTCAGCTTGACGACTTGAATCAGTTAACAGTGCTGCGAGAGCCGTACGGTCAAACGGCAGAAGTTTATCTGTTTGCACATAGTCAGCAATCAGCTGCATATATGCCTGCTCATTAATGTCATTACGTTGTAATGTATCGGTAAAATCGGCACGAATTTTAAAGACACTGCCAAGTTCAGGTTCGAGTTCTAAAATATCGTAATAAATATCAGGTTCAGCAAGCAGGATCACTTTGATATTTAAATCAATGGCTTCTGGCTCAATCGAAATACTGCCTGTTAGCGTGAGCATGTGTTCAAGTGAAGACAGCTTTAAATGTCCTGATTTTAATGCACGTTTTAGACCTTGCCATGCATAAGGCTGTTCTAAAAGTTGTTCAGCTTCCAAGATGAGGAATCCACCATTGGCCTTATGTAATGCACCGGGACGGATTAAGGTAAAGTCTGTGGTGATGGTACCGTTTTGAGTTAGTTGTTCAACATGACCTAACAAATTGTAATGGGTAGGGAAATCTTCAAAAATGACGGGCGCACCAGCATTAGGTTTGTGTGTGGCAATGATGTTTGCTTGGTAGCGAGATGGCACGCGGTTAAATTGGCCGGGTGTAAAGTCATCTTCTTCTTGCTCAAGCACAAACTCAACATTTTGAATGATGTCATCTGCATATTGCTTCAGATAATCTTCCAAGCCTTCAACCATGCTGAATTTATTTTGAATTAGATCAATACGCGGCATGACGACTTGTTTAGCAATTTCACGGTTTAAAACCTGAACTTTATCGCGTGCGTCATCTTCAAGATCACCAAGATGTAGACCAAGGCGTTCAAGTTTTTTATCCATATAACGGACGTTTGACGCAATTTCAGCTCGTTGTTTACTGCTTAGTGCATTGATGTCTTCTTTGGACATTTCTTGGTATTTGTTATCGACCAAATGCACGGGAACGAAACAATGATCATCATCCTGAGAAATCAGTTTAAGATCGAGCTCTTCACCTTCTCGGGTTAATTCAACTAAAGCAAGATGTTGTTCATCACCAGCATGTTGGCGAATCATTTCAATGCGATTGTGATAGGTTTCTGCGGTGAAGCGACGTTCAAGCTGTTTTAATATGGTTTGCCAACTTTGATGTAATAACGCTTGGAATTTTGTCGCTTGACCAGAAGGAAGTTTTAGCGCAATTGGTTCACGCGGAAACTTAAAATTATTGACATAGACCCAATCTGAAGGCGTTGGCATATTTTTAGCGTGTTGTTGTAATAAGCGCTTAATCATGGTGCGCTTACCTAAGCCTGCGGTACCTACAGCAAAAATGTTATAGCCTGAGTAAGGTAAGGCAATGCCAGCCTCGACCGAAGCTCGAGCACGATCTTGTCCTAAAAAGTCATTGAGTGGTTTGATCCGCTTGGTAGATGTCGGTATTTTTTTAAGCTCAGGCGTATGCGTCAGCTGAATTGGCTGCAACTGGGTTTTAGTTAAAGTATTTTGTATTTCGGGTTGATCAAAAGCGCTCTTTAGTGTCGTTACTGTTTCTGCTAAGTTTTTTGTGTTGGGTTCATTAATGGTAGTTGATAAAGAAGAGTGAATTTGTTCAAGTCGCTGGGTCACTGTTGAATCCAAAAAACTAAAGAATAGAGATATGCAATAAAGGTATACAGGTTTAATGCCAAAGATCAAGCAACAGCATGCGAAATATCGATAAAATAAAACAATGATTTCATAAATGTTGTTGAAACCGTTGTCATTAAGCGCTTGAATAGCAACATTCGATTTTGACAAAAATAACTGAGTCATGACAACACAAGCTTCAGGATGGAAATCTGCTTTTACTGCATTTTTAGACCGACGTGCGCTGATTATGCTTTTTCTTGGCTTTTCGGCCGGTATTCCAATTTTACTGATCTTTTCCAGTTTATCGCTTTGGTTAGGTGAAGCAGGAATTGATAAAAGTGCAGTAACTTTTTTTAGTTGGGCTGCACTTGGCTATTCGTTTAAGTTTGTTTGGGCACCCTTAATTGATGAGTTGCCTGTACCATTTTTAACCAAACAACTCGGACGTCGCCGTGCATGGTTGTTGATCGCTCAGGTTCTCATTATCTGTGCAATTTGTATCATGGCATTTTCAGACCCAGCTTTAGGGCAAAGCTATATTTACCAAATGGCTGCTGGAGCCGTATTACTTGGTTTTTCTGCCGCAACGCAAGACATTGTGATTGATGCGTATCGTATTGAGTTGGCAGAAACTGAAATGCAGACCGTTTTAGCTTCGACCTATAATGCAGGTTATCGTATCGGCATGATCGTGGCAGGTGCAGGGGCGTTATTTTTGGCTGCATATTTAGGCACGGCCAAAGGTAACTATATTTATGAAGCTTGGAAATATACTTACCTTGCAATGGCTGCTGTGATGGTTATCGGTATTATCACAACTTTATCGATACGTGAGCCGCAAGTTGACCGTGTACAAAAGCATTATAAACGGACCGACTATTATCGTTTAGTCGCTGTATTCTTTGCTGCGGTGGTTGCCTTTGTCTTGAGTTATATCTATTCAGGTGTAGCGGTTGAAAGCTTGAAAGAGCAGTGGCAAATTTCAGACTCATTCGCCTTGTTCTGTTTAGAGGCTGTACGCTTTATTGGTTCAGCTGTGGTTGCTTTTGGTGTCGGTTCTGTTTTAGTGAAATCGGGTGCTGTGAATAAGCAGATGGCATTTGAAACTTGGGTTAATCCAGTTGCAGATTTCTTTAAGCGTTATGGTCTAAAACTGGCTTTAGTGTTGTTGTTACTTATTGGTTTTTACCGTATTTCCGATATTATCGCCGGCGTCATTTCTAATGTGTTTTATCAAGATTTAAACTTCACCAAAGAGCAGATTGCCGAAGCTGTAAAAGTCTATGGTGTGATATTTAGCTTGGTTGGTGGCTTCCTTGGCGGTTTGCTAGCGCAGCGCATGAACATTATGAAATTGATGTTTGTTGGTGCGATTTTAGCAAGTTCAACAAACTTGATTTTTATCGGTCTGGTCAAATCAGGTCAGCCATTGAGTGATGTCACTGTCAATGTAGCAGGGCAGCAATATACAGCGACGCCGGATGATACGGGTGCTTGGGCAGTTCAAATTCCAAAAGCAGTCTTGGCTGCAGATCAAAATATTAAAGTCAGTGCGGATTATCAGTCTAAGAATCAACATCCAATACAGGTGAGTTTGCCGTATCTGAATAATGCTTTTGCAAACTCAGCAATGATGTTGTTGCCAGTGACTTCAGATAACACGATTTCAGCTCAAGAGACTGCAAATAGTATCGTGGTCCGTGGACAATACTTGGCAGGCGAGTTAAAAGAAAATCAAAAAATTCAAATTATTTTGGATGCTAAACCATTCGACGCGAAGCTTGATAAAACCGGTGTTTTTAGTGCTGCAATTCCAGGGCAAGCGCTCGAAACAGCAAAGCAAAAAACATTAACGGCTCAACTGCTAGAAAATGATGTAGTGAAAAAGAGTGTCGATTTAGCATATCAAGTGAATACAGCGGCCAATATGGCGGGTGTGCTTGGTGTTGATATTCAACCGATTAATTTGGCTAGTGCTGAACAAAATGTGGACATCAAAGGTAAGGTCATTAAGCCTTATAGTTCGCTGTGGCTATATTTCGCGATCATTGTCGATAACTTGGCGTCAGGTCTTGCAGGCGCGGCATTTATTGCATTTTTATCGAGCTTGACCAGTGTTTCTTTCACAGCGGTTCAATATGCCATCTTTAGTTCATTAATGACTTTAACCCCTAAAATTTTAGGCGGTTACTCAGGTACGATTGTGACCAATATCGGTTATCCAAACTTTTTCTTGATGACGACTTTAATTGGTATTCCGATTTTAATTTTAGTGGTTTGGGTCGCCAAACTATTGAGAGAACATGAACAAAAATCCAATTCATAATTCAATTTAACTTAAAAAAAGCCTATTCAGTTTGAGTGGGCTTTTTTATTCTAAGCTGTTGAATAGCCTAAGCAGGTCTACGGTTTTGGACAAGGATATTTGAAATAAGGCGGTATATGTGCTCTAGACTTAAATTGAACTTTGCATGTTAAATCCCTATAGTATTCAAACATAATGATAGATTTAGGAAACTCGATTATGCGCATGCTGCATACCATGTTACGTGTAGGCAATTTAGAGCGTTCATTGGCGTTCTATACTGAAGTACTCGGTATGACTTTGCTTCGTAAGCGTGATTATGAAGAAGGTCGTTTTACTTTGGCATTTGTGGGCTATGGTGATGAAGAAAATCATACCGTACTCGAGTTAACGCATAACTGGGATACGGAGAGTTATGAATTGGGTAACGCTTATGGCCATATTGCTATTGCAGTAGATGATGCCTACAAGGCTTGTGAAGAAATTAAAGCACGTGGCGGAAACGTGGTACGTGAAGCAGGACCAATGAAAGGTGGTGTGACCGTCATTGCCTTTGTTGAAGATCCCGATGGCTATAAAATTGAGTTGATCCAACAAGACTCAAATGCACGAAATAATTAATGTGCAATCATTAATATAAAGTCATCTGTAATTCTGAATATTCTTATTTATAAATTTTTTTGCGTTGAGCTCACTATCAACGTTTAAAATAATGAATATATCGGAGAAAAGCTGGCTTTATTTATATGGCCCAGTAAGATGAAATTTACTCAATGGTAAATTTAGCTTATTGGGCATTTTTGTGCCGATGAGCTTTAAAGGGAAATTTGTACAGGATGTTGTTATGCTAAAAATGTTGGCTTTGGATCGTTTTACCATTCTACTTTTTGTAATGGTCATACTTGCGACTTTTTTGCCTGTTAGTGGTCAAGCTGCAGAAATCTTTGGCTATATTACCACGGCTGCAATTGCCATTTTATTTTTCCTCCATGGTGCAAAGTTATCTCGTGAGGCTGTGGTTGAAGGCATTATGCACTGGAAGTTACATGCTTTAGTTTTTGCTTTTACCTTTGCATTATTTCCATTACTGGGTTTAATGGCGAAACCAATCCTCGTGCCGATGTTAGGGCAAGAGTTGTATTGGGGCTTTTTGTTTATGTGCTTTTTACCTTCGACAGTACAGTCTTCTATTGCATTTACTTCGGTAGCACAGGGTAATGTTGCTGGCGCAGTCTGTAGTGCATCATTTTCAAATATTATTGGGATGTTTATTACCCCAGTGATGGTGGCCTATTTTATTCTTGGTCAGTCACAACATAACTATGATCCGACGGCATCTATTATCCAAATTACCCTGTTATTACTGATTCCCTTCATTTTAGGGCAGCTCCTCCGTCCTTGGGTGTTTCCTTATATGAAGAAAATGCCAAAAATCGTGAAGGTATTTGATCAGGGCTCAATTTTGATGGTGGTCTATGGTGCATTCAGTAGTGCAGTGGTGGCAGGGCTATGGCATCAAGTGAGTGGTATGACCTTATTCCTATTGATTGTGGCGTGCTCTGCCTTGTTAACGATCATTATGTTATTGGCGCTATATGTACCACGTTGGTTGGGCTTTAGCCGAGCTGATCAAAAGACGATTTTCTTTTGTGGTTCTAAAAAAACCTTGGCGAGCGGCGTGCCCATGGCACAAATTTTATTTATTGGGCAGCCGATGGGGATGATAGTTTTACCGATTATGATCTTTCACCAAATTCAGTTGATGGTCTGTGGTGTGATTGCCAACCTTTGGGCAAAACAAAGCCGTGGGCAAGAATAGGGCGAGATGAGTACGTCCTTTTAAAATACCTTATATAGATGAAAAAAAATCATGAAAATTAAAAGAGGCTTCTTCATTTTATTCTTGGGTTTGAACACAGTCGTTCATGCTCAAGAGGATTTATCTTTAAATAGTAACCGTGATGTCATTGAAAAAATGCCGCTCATCAGCCTACAGTCAATGCTAGATTTTTGTCGTGATCGACAACCACAGATCAATACGGAATTAGATCAGGCTTATCAAGCTGCAAAAACTTAAATTAATTGCTGCAGTTCAGGCTATCCGTTTTAATGGTGTAGAGCCATTAAAGGCAAAAGATGTTGATCTGTCAGTCGATGCACAATTTAAACAGCAGCTTCAAAGTATTTTAGAGGGTATGAGCAGATCATTACAGTCAGTAAATGCTACGACGTTTTGTCCTGCATTTATTGAAAGATTAAACCATTTTGATCAAGCCCAATTTCAGCGTACAGTCGAATTACAATATCAGAAATATTTAGAGCAAGCTCAACCTAAAGAGTAGAGCGATTCAGCCTTGAATATCTATTTATTAACATTAAAAAATCAGCTATAATTTGCCCCAACTTGTTGTGCTTAGCTCTGACGGTATCCGTCTCGGTGGGCCAAAAGAATGGTCTGTTATGGTGTTGGTCTGCTTTTTTAAGCCTTCCTTGTAGCGATACAAGAGTGATCAATTGCGATGACAGCTAAACCTTCTTAAATCTTAGGAGTAATCGACGATGCGCGCCGATATTCACCCAAAATATGAAACTTTAGTTGCTACATGTTCATGCGGTAACGTAATTGAAACTCGTTCAGCTCTTGGTAAAGAAACTATTTATCTAGACGTATGTTCTGCTTGCCACCCATTCTACACTGGTAAACAGAAAAGCGTTGACACTGGCGGTCGTATCGACAAATTCAAACAACGTTTTGCTGGTATGTCACGTTCTATCAAACGTTAATATCCAAAACGAAAAACGGGCTTTATGCCCGTTTTTTTGTGCCGATAAAAAGATAAACCTTAAATCGGTAATGTTCAGAACTTTATTGGTCCTGAACATCGATGAGATGGTCGAGTTTCTTCTGGAAATAATCACCTTGAATAAAACGAGCTTCGACATTCCAAGCATTGGCAAACAGGGTCATGTCATTTAATTCACGTAGCATGATTTCAACAGTTTTGATTTCATGATAAGTGGTAATTTTTTCTTGGAGCTCTTGGCATGACTTATCGTTTGCAAGCATTTTGGTCAAACTTGAATCTAATGTTAAGCAGTGAACATCCATTTGACGTAATAATGATTCACTAAACATCGAATGACCAAAATTGCGTAAAGCCAGTTCAGCACCATTTTTACGAAGTTCAACAAATGCTTTTTGAGCGGCATCGATATTGAGCTGAATGTCTTCTTCTGCAAATTGTAAAATTAACGGATTTTTCAATTTACTACGAATAATCGTAATCAGTTTCGAAATAAACTCAGGGAAGGTGCGGTCGCTATATAGCACTTCTTTGTTCAGGTTAACGATTAATTTAGCTTCAGGGAACTGAGTGATGAAGTTGTGTAGCTGTTTACACGATTCAACCAAGATCCAACGATCCAACTTAATGGATAGCTCTGAGTCTTCAGCTAACTCACGCAGTTGGGCGATATCTTTCCATTTATTTTCAAAAATAAAGCCGCTGGTTACTTCATAAGTATAAAGATGAGAATCTTCTTTATCATACAGTTGTTGATATTTAAGATGAATTTCACCGCGTTCTAAGCAGTTGCGAAGGGCCTTAATAACAGGAGCTTCATCACTAACGACAATCGGTGCAATTTGCGCTTCTGGTGTACCAAAATCCAAACTTGGAATATCAATTTCTAATGGAATCGTTAAATCGATTTCAGGCGCTTGTTGGTTGGTAGGTAGCGCAGTATTAAAGGCTTTTGCAACAAAGGTTTCAAAATGTGCTTCATTACGAATATCGCTGTCTAAAACACTGTATCCCATGCGTAAATTTAATGGATAAGTTTCATTATTTACACTGAGTAATTGAGGTTTGCTCAGAGTGTTAAGACCAATCAATTTAGACTCAAGTTTGAGCTGATTATCTGCTTGGAATAAGGCAACCATTGCACCATTGTCTAAACTAAATAATGGAGCATGAGTCTGATCTTTCAAGAAGTCTTTAATATTGGTGAAATAGCTCTTATAGGTATTCCAATCTTTTTGAAAAATCGCATCTGAGCAAGAAGCCAACGTAAATAGAACTAATGCATTTACATTGGCAGGTTGTTGGCCGATGGTACGGTTGAGTTGTTGAAAAGCTTTTGGTTTTTGTGGGCTGGATTCAACTGGCGCGGTGCTTACAGCATTGCTGCTTTGACTGCCAATTTCAATTGCGAGCTGTAAAGCATCTTCTTCAGCCGCAGCAATAAATTCGAGTTTTAGTGGGTTTTGCCCAGCCACAGCGATATTTTGCGAATCAAGATCAAAACGTCCTAAGTCGAGCTGTCCTTGACTGATTTTTTTAAAACGTTGTTTAAAGTCATTGAGGTCAGAAGGTTGTAATAGATCGAGCAGGGGCAGACCAATTACATCATCTTCATTTTTTAGACCAAATAAAGTGAGATATTCAGCATTGGCTTGAATATGAATACCTTCTTGAATCACGGCAACCGCTTTACGACTATCTTCAACTAAAGACTGGGTTTGAATCTGAGCCGTTTCAAGCTCTTCCATTAAATGCTGTTGAGATTGTTGTAGGCGACTAAAAGACAATGCACGAATTAAACCAAAATAGAAACTTTCAGGTTCAGCAATATCGACGATGTCATAAATTCCTTTTTTGACTAAACTTGCATATTGTTCAGCTTGATAGTCTTCAGGTTTAAGTAAAATAATCGGTAAATTCGGTTGGCTCGACAGTTGAACTAAACTTAAAGCTTGTTCATATTTTAAATCATAAGCACGTCCAAAAATGATCAAGTCCCAATTGAGATTCAGCTGTTTTTCGAAATTTTGTAAATCATCAAGTAATATGGCATGAACTTGATGTTCGCTGTCTGTCAATAAATCACGTATCTGGTTAAAACGTATTTGATTATCATCAATAATGAGTAATCGAGTTTCCGTACGTTTTAGTTTTTTGGATAGTAATGGATTTCTCACTTTAATGCTTCCCATAAGTCGTTATTTTTGATCTCATTGCTCTGTTTCGCAATATAGTCTTTAACGACATTTTCTTGCTCTTCATTCAATAATTCATATTCAAAGCGAATAAAGCTTTGCGTCACCAACTGCGCTTTGGTGAGATAGACTTTGATGTCTTCTTTGCCTAAGCGAAGGTGGATCGTTTGTTTCTCTCGGAAGAGATTTGCCCCAGGTAAAATTAAGGTCGTAGACACTTGATCAAGTTGTGTGGTCTGTACCAATAAAGCAGGTTGATGATTTGTTGTATTGCGGTCGGTACGGATATGGGCTGAACATGGATACAAATCTTGAGCCAGTACTTCGAGACCCAATTCCAAACTTTTTTCAGTCGATTGTTTGATCCAACGAACAACACCGCCACGCCATTGGCTTTGAGCATTTTCTTGGATCAAAATAAATTCGCCGGTTTTTAAATTGGCTGGGGTAGGGCCAGTCCATTTAATGCGATAACCATTCACACTAATATCTAATACGTCAGCGGTATGAATCTGTTTTGCTTCACGATCTAGCGCTTTCGCATTAGTCATGCCTGTTGGCATATTTGAATCATGCGAATTGACAAAAGAGGCTTCATTGTGGAATTGATAATTGCCTTCTAAATCTAAAGTTTCGTGGAAGTTTTTACCTTTAGAGAGATAGAAATGCGCCACCATTAAGCTAAAGCAAATATTAATTTGCGCAGAATATTCATAACGCTCATGACGACGTTCAGTGTTATTGGTCAAAATATTATGAATATGGAAATATAGCGCTGGAGTTAAAAATAACTTTTCATTTTTAGATAAATAATTGGCATTTCTAGTTTGCGTTTCGGTCAAATGATCGAGCAAGTTTTGCGTTGAAATGTATACATTGGCTTGATAAGACCGATCTTGTTTTGAGTTATAAATCGGTGGGTGATCTTTTTTCGTGTCTACAATATAGCGTGAAAGCGTGGTTTCTTTCGGTAGGATTTGAACCAATTTTGCCCAGTCAAAGCTACATAAATACAAGCCTTGGATTTCAGCAGGGCGAATCTGATGATTATTGAAAATATCTAATAAGATTAATTGTGCATAAGCTTGAGCAATATTTGCAATTTGATGTTGAGTACCCAGTAACTGATTGACATTACTTTGATAGAAATTGTGTTCAATGGCACATTCAATCAGTTGATGTGCCGCAATCCATTGACCCGCCGTCGGTGTGGCATACAACATGTGTTGTTGATACAACAACAGTGTCAGTTGTTGCAACGCATAGTAGATTGATGCAATTCGAGCGGTTTGTAAGCTTTTTTTATGGCCGAATGAAAAGATCGAAAACTTTTGTTGATTGAGCTGCTGATTACATCGTTTGGCAATATCAATATAGATTTTGGCAAAGTGACTGCGTAAAAGCATTGCCAATTCAATGATTTGGTCATTACGATCCGTGGTAATGAGGCTTTGATTGGTAAAGTGTTTTTCTAAGCTCGTGAGCACACTTTCCATGGTTGGATGTAAAATTTGAACCAAATCAAAACGTAGCATCTCTTGGCATTTCAGCTCGGAGATTTCAAGTAAGGCATTGAATAAAGCTTTAGATGAGGTACCCAATTGTAAAATTGAAATACCGTTTAACCACTCTTGTAGACCTTTAGTATTGGTCGGACAAAAGCTTAATTTATCCAGCTTTAATTCAGTCGGATTGTAAAACGTATCTGAAGTATGCGTGGTCATCTTTATTATTTAACTCAAAAAGTTGAAGCCCCAAAAAGCGGTGTCTTGTTTTTTTCGCCCGCTATTTCCCGTACAAGTTTAGGAACCAAATAACCTGGTAGGTTCTCTAAAACTTTTTTATAAATTAAATCAATATCCTGAGCTGGTGTATCAAAATGATGAGCACCTTTTACTTTATCCAGAACATGTAAATAATATGGCATTACACCTGCGTCGAATAAGCGGTAACTTAAATCGACCAATACATCTGCAGAATCATTAACCCCTTTTAATAAGACTGCTTGGTTCAGCACGGTGATTCCTTGTTTGACAAGCTGTTGAAGCTGGCTACACGTGAAGTCATCTAGCTCTGATGCATGATTTGAGTGTACCACTAGAATAATGCGTAGCCTACTGTTTTTTAAAATAGAAACCAGCTCTTCATCGACACGGTTGGGGATTACGATAGGAACTCGTGAATGAATTCTCAAAAATTTAATTTGTGGCAAAGTCGATAAACGTTCAATCCACACTTGAAGTTTACGATTTGATAGTGTGAGCGGGTCTCCACCACTTAAAATCACTTCATTAATATCGGATTGTTGTTCGATATATTGCTTAATGTTTGCCCAATCGTCATTTTTAGGCAGGTTTTCTTGGTAGGGAAAATGTCGGCGGAAACAATAACGGCAATGGACCGCGCAGGCGCCGGTTAAGGTCAGTAAAAATCGAGACTTGTACTTATGTAATACACCAGGCTGTTGGTTGGCTTGTTCTTCACCTAATGGGTCGGTAACAAAACCGGCGTGTTCTTCAAGTTCCAAATGATGCGGTAGGACTTGGAGTAAAAGCGGATCGAGCGGATTACCTTTTTGCATTTTTTCGACAAAAGCGCGCGGCACGCGTAGGCGAAACTCATCTGCTGCGAACTGAGCACCTGATAATAACTGATCATGCGAAAGTTCTAATACATCGAGTAATTCTTGAGGATTTGTAATCAAATCACTCAATTGAGTTTGCCAGTTTTGCTCTTGAAATAAATAGTTTATCATGCCGAATGTTTAAAAAATGCAGAAAGGTGAGTGGGGAATATTGCTAAAATTAATGCGTCGAACTTTGAAGTGTAAGCTGAAATAATTCCGATAAAGCTTACAACGGATGAAGCCTACGAAACATTTATTAAGTTTCAGTAAACAGCAATTTTACCTGTTTGTGGGCATTGTATAAACAAAGTTCTTTAATGTCTGAGTGTAAGTTAAGCAGCTTGACCCCTTTAATGGGGATTTTTTCGTTGCGACATGGTGCATTGGTCATTTAGAATACGCAATATCACATTAATGTGCATGTGGCAGCCAATGTTACAGTCAGTACTTGCTAAATGACATGTTACAGCCCATAGCATCTATAGATTAAAGTTAGTAAGTTTGGAGTGAGCCAGTCATGGCCTATTATTCTACGAATGATTTCAAGTCAGGCCTTAAGGTCATGCTTGACGGTAACCCATGTTCAATCATGGAAAACGAATACGTAAAACCAGGTAAAGGCCAAGCTTTTAACCGCGTAAAATTACGTAACCTTAAAACTGGTAAAGTTTTAGAAAAAACTTTCAAATCTGGTGATTCACTAGAAGCTGCTGACATCCAAGAAGTAGAAATGAACTACTTGTATAACGATGGCGAAATGTGGAACTTCATGGATCCAGAATCTTTCGAACAAATCACTGCAGACAAAGTTGCAATGGGCGACGCTGCAAAATGGTTGAAAGACGACTCTAACGAACTTTGCACAATCATGTTATGGAATGGTGTTCCTTTAACTGTGAGCGCGCCAAACTTCGTTGTATTAAAAATCGTTGAAACTGATCCAGGTGTACGTGGTGATACTTCAGGCGGTGGCGGTAAACCTGCTAAGCTTGAAACTGGTGCAGTAGTACGTGTTCCATTATTCGTACAGCAAGAAGAAAGCGTTCGTGTAGACACCCGTACTGGTGACTATTTAGAACGTGCATAATGGTTTAAAAATAGACTATTATCGAAAGGGATGAAGTGATTCATCCCTTTTTTTATACCTATTGGTTTAAATTTTTATGCCAAAGTATTAGATGAAAAAGCCCATAACAGGAGTAGAGTTTCAAGGGAAGAAACAGCAGTACCTCGAACAAGAAAAATCAAGCTGATTTATTTCAACATTTATGAGGGATTGAGATGGAAACCATTCAACCGAAGTCAGGAATGGCTTCAAAGATTATCTGGCTGTTTGTAGCCATTCTAGGTGCCGTTTCATTCGGTATACTAGCACTCAGTCGAGGCGAGCATGTCAATGCAGTTTGGCTGATCCTTGCAGCAATCTGTGTGTATAGCATTGCGTATCGTTTTTATAGTTTATTTATTGCCAATAAAGTCTTTGAACTGAATGAGCGACGTTTAACGCCTGCCCATCGCTTAGCTGACGGTTTGGATTATGTGCCAACCAATAAAAGCGTTCTATTTGGTCACCACTTTGCCGCGATTGCAGGTGCTGGCCCTTTAGTCGGTCCGATCCTTGCTGCACAAATGGGCTATTTGCCGGGAACAATTTGGCTCTTGGTGGGTGTTGTTCTCGCAGGTGCGGTTCAAGACTTTTTAGTCTTATTCATCTCGACGCGTCGTGATGGTCGTTCACTCGGTGAAATGGCAAAACAAGAACTTGGCTCATTTGCCGGAATCATCGTGATGCTCGGCGCATTAGGTGTGATGATCATCATTCTAGCGGTACTAGCTTTGGTGGTTGTAAAAGCGTTGACCAACAGTCCGTGGGGTGTCTTCAGTATCGCGGCCACAGTGCCGATTGCGATTTTCATGGGTATCTACATGCGATTTATCCGTCCGGGTAAAATCGCAGAAGTGTCGATCATTGGTTTTGTACTGATGATGGCAGGGATTATCTATGGTGGCGACATTGCACAGCACCCATACTGGGGTCCATTCTTTACTCTTTCAGGTACTGAACTAACTTGGTGGTTGATTGGTTATGGTTTCGTAGCTTCTGTATTACCTGTTTGGTTACTGCTTGCTCCACGTGATTACCTATCTACTTTCTTGAAAATTGGTGTTATTGCAGGTTTGGCAATTGGGATCATGTTTGCATTGCCTGAAATGAAAATGCCAGCGGTGACGCATTTTATTGATGGTACAGGTCCTGTATTTGCAGGCTCAATGTTCCCATTCTTGTTTATTACCATCGCCTGTGGTGCGATTTCAGGTTTCCATGCGCTCGTTTCTTCAGGAACGACACCGAAGCTTGTGAATAATGAAAAAGATATTCGCATGATCGGTTATGGCGGCATGTTGATGGAATCTTTTGTTGCGATCATGGCATTGGTCTGTGCAACGATTCTTGAGCCTGGTGTGTATTTTGCGATTAATGCGCCAGCAGCTGTGATTGGTACAACGGTTGAGTCCGCTGCAGAAGCAGTTCGTACATTAGGCTTCGTGGTAACACCTGAAGCATTGACCTTACTTGCACAAGAAGTGGGTGAAAATTCGATTCTGTCTCGTACAGGTGGTGCGCCAACATTTGCGATTGGTATGGCTCACATTATTACGGAAATTTTCAATAACCGTTCAATGATGGCATTCTGGTATCACTTTGCGATTCTATTCGAAGCACTCTTCATTTTAACTGCTGTGGATGCAGGTACGCGTGCATGTCGTTTCATGGTGCAAGATACAGTGGGTATCGTGGTTCCTGCGGTTAAGAACTCACATAACTTCTTCGGAAATCTGTTGGGTACCGCTGTGGCTGTCGCAGGTTGGGGCTTCTTCGTTTACCAAGGTGTGGTTGATCCGCTCGGTGGTATTAATAGCTTATGGCCGCTATTTGGTATTGGTAACCAAATCCTTGCTGCGATGGCATTGATCTTGGGTACAGTGATTTTATTCAAGATGAAAAAACAAAAGTATGTTTGGGTAACGATTATCCCAACAGTATTCTTGTTTATTACTTCAATGACCGCTGGTTGGCAGAAGATTTTCCACGAAAATCCAAAGATTGGTTTCTTGGCTCAAGCAGATCGTTTTAACGCAGCCATTGCGAAGAATGAATTGTTGGCACCTGCGAAAACCATGGCTGAAATGCATACGGTTGCATTGTCGAATCAAATCAATGCCGGTCTTTGTGCATTCTTTATGATTGTGGCATTTGTGATGTTATTTGCAGCGATTGGTGTGGTGCGTCGTGCTTTGGCAAATCCAAATCCATCGGTGAATGAAGCAGAAGCGATTTACCGTGACCCAGCTGAAATTAATCCGTCGAATTCAGCACATTAATAGGGGAATATGAATGAACCTGAAGTTTGCAAAAAGTGGAAAAACGGTGATTTATAAAATCATTAAAATGACCATTATGTCGCAGAAGGATCTAATTCTGAACCCGAAAAATTGGTCACGTATTGCGACGTTGTGGCAACGTTTACAGCAAAGCTTCCGCCTGATGGTGGGTGTGCCAGATTACCAAAACTATTTGGAACATATGGCAAAACATCATCCTGATTTGGAAGCGATGGATGCAAAAACATTTTATCGTCACTGTGTAGATGCACGTTATCCATCTACGGGCGGTGACATGAAGAAATGTCCTTGCTAATGCTTTGACTTGTGCTAAAAATCCAATAAAAAAAGCGTTCTTCGGGACGCTTTTTTTTTGCTGAATTGTGATCAGTCGAAGCGAAAACAACGCTTTTGTATACCCAATAAATATCAAGCGTATGTATTTAAAGTATTGAACTGGGTATTGCTTGGAGATAAACACTGTATTTTTAAATAAAACACTGTATTTTAGTCATTCATTTAACTTTTTTATTGGGGAATAAAAGGTGTTGTGGGGATCAGAGAAAAGCCAACAAAATATTACATCAACGCTTTTAAGTGAGCAGAGCCTTGCACCTTTTTACCCGAAAATAAATACTTTCCTCGAACAAATTAACCAAATTATTCTGGATAAAAATCAGCAAACCAAATTGGCTTTAGCTTGTCTATTGGCAGGCGGGCATGTGTTATTTGAAGACTTACCTGGTTTAGGAAAAACGACATTATCTAGCGCCTTGTCACATTTGGCGGGATTAAAGTTTCAACGGATTCAATTTACCAATGACATGCTGGCTAGCGATGTGATTGGGGTAAATATGTTTAATCAAAAAGAACATCATTTTGAGTTTAAATCTGGGCCGATTTTTACCCAAATTTTATTGGCAGATGAAATCAACCGTTGTAGTCCAAAGACCCAAAGTGCCTTATTAGAAGCCATGGAAGAGGGGTATGTGACGGTTGATGGTGTGCGCTATGCTTTGCCTCAACCATTTTGGGTGATTGCGACACAAAACCCTTTATTTCAAAGTGGTACTTATGCTTTGCCTGAGTCCCAGTTGGACCGGTTTTTAATGCGTTTGTCTTTAGGTTATCCATCGCGTCAGGCAGAGAAGTTATTGCTCCAACAAACTTCACGCCATGATCTGATTGCAGCATTAGCACATATCTTTAATGAAGCAGAAATTTTACAACTACAAGGTTTTGTCGAGCAGATACATCTGAGTGATCGTTTAATGGATTACATTTTGGATCTTGCTGCTGAAACACGTAAAGGGAGACATGGTCTTTCTACGCGTGGTGTTTTAGCCCTCAAAAAGGCGGCGCAAGCTTATGCGCTGATTGAGCAGCGAAATTATGTGAATCCTGATGATGTGCAAGCGGTGTTTGCAGCTGTAGTATCTCATCGAATTGGATTGTCAGATCTTGAAGCCTCTAAGCTTTTAGAACAAGTTTCAATTCAATAAAGGAGTTAAACCTTGGCTTCGATGTGGCAGCAATGGATTGAACGTCGATTTAAAATCGATCAGCATAAACAGCTGACTCAAAAAGATGTCTTGATCTTTATCTATCAGCAAGGCTACTTGTATTTGGTGTTAATTTTCATCACCTTTATTGCAGGTGTGAATTATGCAAATAACTTGATTTTAGGCTTTTGCTTTTTAATTAGCGCCGTATTGTGTATTAGTTTCTATATTACTTTTAAACAGCTTCATGCGTTGCAGATTCAAATAAATGTTGTTGATATCCCGCAAGCTGGGGAATTACTTTCGGTCGAAATTTATTTTAAACAAGAGGTTGAACAGGCGCGATATTTGTGGATTAAAACAGAAAATCAGCTACATAAATTACTGTTCAATACGCAACAGCAATGCTTTCAATTAAATTTTACAACCAGCCAACGCGGTGTTTTTCAGATTCCGCCAATACACATTTATAGTATTTATCCTTTTGGTTTAGTTCGGGCCTGGACGTATTTGTATGCACAACACCCCGCGTGGGTTGCGCCACAAGCCAGTTGGCATTCCGTGGAAAATAAGCAACAACAGCAAAATTTTGAACCTGATCTTGATGAATTTCGCGAATTACGGAGTTTTCAGACGGGGGATTCACTTCATGCGGTGTCATGGAAACAAGCAGCACGAGGACAAGGCTTGTATGTCAAAGTTTTTGAGCAATATGAAGATCTAAAGAAATTGGAGATTCATTATCACCATATGCCAGCTCAAAGTCATGAAGAAAAACTTAGCCTCATGATGGGTTTGGTCGAGCAGGCTGAAAAAAATCACGATCAATATGTACTGTATTTACCTAATGCTGAGTTAGCATCAGGTACTGGAGCACTGCATTTTTCCGAAGCAAAACGGTTATTGGCGCAGGCTTAAGAGATGATTGAAAATACCATACGCCGCTCAATATTACTCACTTTAGCATTGGTGCTCATTGCACAAATGCTTTATATCCCTGTGGCGACATCATTGGTATTTTTAGTTATTTGGCTTATTTTATTACTCAATACCCGCGCCAGTAAAAAACCATTTTCTAAAATTTTAACCTATGTGCTGACATTGACAGCATTATTTAGCATTTATATAAGCCATAAAACCTTTATTGGTGTTGATGCAGGGGTTGCAGTACTCAGTACATTTTTATTTGCTAAATCTTTAGAAACAAAAACACGTCGTGATGTAATTATTTTATTTAACTTTGCGATGTTTGTGATTGCCAGTAGCTTTTTGTTTAGCCAGTCTTTTGCCATGGCATTGGTTATTTTATTGGCGTTGTTGAGCTGCTTTATTGGATTATATCGTTTACAGACCGTTGGTTTTAGCCAAAACTCAGGCGGTGAAATACAGGCGATTAAACAAGATATTGGGCATGTGGGTAAATTTATTGCCTTAGCTGTTCCATTCTTTATCTTGCTGTTTCTCTTTTTTCCACGCCTGCCGCCGCTATGGCATATTCCTATTCCTGAAAATAAAGCCACAACGGGAATCAGTGACAGCATGTCTCCGGGCGATATTGCTGAGTTATCACAGTCGAGTAGTTTGGCTTTTCGTATAATCGGTGATATCCAAGCCTTGCCACCACGTACAGAGCTGTATTGGCGGGCGATGGCATTAGATGAATATGATGGTGCTAAATGGACCAGTCATTTTTTTAACCAGAACGTTATACAGCTGAATCTAGCCGAGTTAAAACCCAAACGGACATTGAATTATCAATATTTGGCTGCCGACCCAAGTGTGATGTGGATTATGTCGTTGGAGCAATCCGTTCCCAATGAAGCACGTTTTGCTTTAGGTCAAGATGGTCGAATTACACCCTACCGATTAACAGCACGTACGGAGCCGATTCAACTGAAATGGTTAGGAAGTGCAGAGCCGCCACAAATAAAAAATGTGACTTTACTTGAAAAATTAAACACTCGCTATGTTGAAAACTTGGATGTTCAATCACAACAATTGGCCCAAACTTTATGGCAGCGAAGTCGTCAAAATCCTGAGCGTTATATTGCCGAAGTTTTGCAATGGTATAAACAAAATCGCTTTGCATATACCTTAAGCCCAGGTGTATTGGGGCAAAATCGGATAGATGATTTTTTATTTGGATCAAGAAAGGGGTTTTGCGAACATTTTGCATCGAGTTTTGCAATGTTGATGCGCTATGTGGGTGTTCCATCGCGTATTGTTGTGGGATATCAAGGTGGTCAATTAGCACCAGATGGGAAAAGTTGGGAGGTTCGTCAGCTCGATGCACATGCGTGGACAGAGGTTTATGTCAATCAACATTGGCGTCGAATTGATCCTACAGCCATGATCGCACCTCAGCGTATCGATGGTGGGATGCAGGATTATATGGAACAAGATCGGACAATTTTTGGGAGCCAGCAGTCTACTTGGGCCTATCAACAATTTTCGATGTTGAAAAAAGTCCGTGTATGGAGTGATTATGCGAGTTACCAATGGCAAAGCAAAGTGGTGGGCTATAATGCTCAATCTCAACAACAATGGTTTAAAAAGCTCGGTACAAATTCTGCTTATGCAGGTGTTTTAATTCTTATTTTGAGTATTGGTGGCATTGTAGCATTATATTTTATATGGATTTTGCGGAAAAAAAGAAAAAGCCTAAGCTCTCTTGAAAGAGAAATTGCCAAGTTTGCTAAGAATTTACCCTTGAGCCAGCAAAAAGTGGCTTCAGAAAGTTTTAGGCATTGGTTACAACGTTTGGCTGAAAATATACCTGAACAGGAAAGGGCGGCATTTGAACAAGTTATTACGTTATTTGAGCAGGAAATTTATGTAGGTACCGCGCTAAGTTCTCATGATATTCAATATTTTAAGGCTTTGCTTAAAACTTGTACGCAAAGTTTAAAAAAGTCAGAAAAGGGCTTGTCATAAAAAATAAAAATGAATATGATTCTACGCATTCTAGGTTTATAGCTCAGTTGGTTAGAGCGCTACGTTGACATCGTAGAGGTCACCAGTTCGAATCTGGTTAAACCTACCAAATTCAAAAAGCAGAATCAAAATGATTCTGCTTTTTTTTATCTGAAATTATTAGGGTCTGTTGACATTCACTGTTCATAATTAACCCTATAAAGGTAGCCATAAAAATATACAGGCTAAAGCAACAGAACTTTGATAATTGCTTTTGAGCTTGTCATATCGAGTAGCTATTCCTCTAAATTGCTTTAATCTACAAAACATATTTTCAACTAAATGCCTGATTTTATATAAATACCAGTCCATATGGTCATTGTTCGATTGGCTATTCATTTTCCTTGGTATATTCGCTTTAGTCCTTGTTTTCCTGATCTGTTCACGCAGTGATTCTGAATCATAGCCTTTATCTGCGCATACCACTTTTGTCTCTTTTAAATCTAATGTTGATATTAAATCAGGTGCAACTTTAACATCATGTGTGGTCCCATCGGTAATCATGAAATCAATAGGATTGCCATGTGCATCAACAATCAAATGTATTTTTGAGGAGTTTCCTCCTACACTTTTAGAAATAGATTGATTCGCTATGCCGGCAGAATGTTGATGAGCACGTACATGAGAGCCATCAATAAAAATCCACTCCATATCGGGGCATGAGGCTAGTAATTTGAATAATCTAAGTAACTTACCGCTGCCTGACCAACGATTAAAACGTTTGAAAATAGAGTTTGAATGACCAAAACAAGAAGGAATATCTCGCCACGGACAGCCTGTTCTAATTCTATAGAGAATAGCTTCAATAAAATTGCGTAAATTTGAGTTGTGGTGAATGGATAAATTACGCAGAATAACTTTCAACTTTTGCCAGTGTTGATCTGTCAGCATGGTACGAGGCATAGCGAATAGTAAAATTGGGTTTGGCGATTTGATTTTACTACTTCGCTATTTTTTTAAGCTAAAAGTGTCAACACACCCTAATTAAAGTGTTATGAAGACTATAGTTGAATCAAATCTACTTATATGTAAGGTGTTCTTCGCAATCGTTTTCAATCGTATTTGGCTTGAATAGATTCATATGGATTGAGTCGTAAAATCATCATGAGATGGAATTGGGTGTAAATGCATCTATGTGCAAATACATCAATTTGGATATTGATTGTTTAAGTGATTAAGCCAAACTTCTTTGGCTCATATTTCTGCGTTTATGACTATATAGCAGTGCTTTATACAATGTGTGCTTTAGCGGATTGTTTGAAACAAAAGAGCCGCATTCTATGCGGCTTTTAATTGAACAAATAAATTATGCATCTTCAGTTTCTAAAATTTCGAAGTCATGGGTAATTTCTACACCACCATCCATCAGCATTTTACTAGCAGAACAGTATTTTTCAGCAGAAAGTTCAACCGCTTTTGCAACTTGCTTTTCCTTCACGCCATGACCAGTGACTACAAAGTGCAAATGAATTTTAGTGAATACAGCAGGAATAGTGTCGGCACGTTCTGCATTTAATTCACAACGAACATCAGTAATGTCTTGGCGTGCTTTCTTTAAAATCGTCACAATATCGAAAGATGCACAACCACCAAGTCCTGTTAAAATCAGTTCCATTGGGCGCGGACCACGGTTTTCACCGCCATATTCTTGTGATCCATCCATCATAACAGTGTGACCACTTTGAGTTTTTGCTTCAAAAGCAACATTCTCTAGCCAATGAACACTAGTTTGCATTGCAAGTCCCTAAAAAAAGCTATAAATTTACGCAGTACCTGTACACTAACATAAATTGAGTTGATAAGGAATTTCAACTCTTACGTGTGACAAGTTCACTTTAGGTCTTGTGCGATCTATAAATTATCCATATTCGGAAACTGTTAGCATGACTTCAAACTTTTCACAACTTAGCACAGATGCGCTATCTCCGGGGCAGTTACCTGAGTCGGTGAAGGCATTATTAAAACGTGCATATATTAATCGTTACCCAAAACGTACAACAATCATTGATGCGGGCTCAGAATCTAAATCTTTGTATTTAATTCTTAAGGGTTCAGTATCTATCATTTTACGCGAAGATGATGAGCGTGAAATTGTGGTTGCGTACTTAAATGCGGGTGACTTTTTTGGGGAAATGGGTCTATTCGAAGCAAATGCACAGCGTACTGCAGAAGTGCGTACGCGAGATGTATGTGAAATTGCTGAGATTACCTATGAAAACTTTCATGAATTAAGTAAACAATACCCAGACTTAAGTTATGCGGTATTTGCACAGCTTGTACGCCGTCTTAAAAATACGACGCGTAAAGTAACTGACCTTGCGTTTATTGACGTGTCAGGTCGAATTGCACGTTGCTTAATTGATTTATCTTCACAACCTGAAGCAATGATTTTGCCGAATGGTCGTCAGATTCGTATTACTCGTCAAGAGATTGGTCGTATCGTGGGTTGTTCCCGTGAAATGGTTGGTCGTGTTCTAAAAACACTTGAAGAGCAAGGCATGATTGAAACTGATGGTAAAGCGATTCTAATTTTTGATGCATCGCTTGAAGATAAAAGTCAATTGGCTTCTGACGAATTTGACGACGAAGAATAATCATTCTTCTAAATAAAAAAAAGCAAACTCAGGGGTTTGCTTTTTTTATGTCTATTCATTTCTCACTAGGGTCTGTTGACATTTGTTGATTAAAAAAATAGCGAGATAGTAAAATTAAATCGCCAAACCCAATTTTACACTCGCTATGCCTCGAACAATGCTAAATGATCAACACTGGTCCAAGTTACTTGCT
>NZ_VPAN01000038.1:0-29481 GCF_013419225.1 Acinetobacter sp. YH12097
ATAATCATCGAAGAATTCAAAAGGGTTTGGGTTTTAAGACACCAAATCAAATGGCCGAAGACTTTTATAAGTTGGCTGCCTAGAATCTCCCAAGGGAAAGTCTCCTGATAATTCAGCGTATATCAGTTCGAAAGCCTTTTCTTTTTGCTTCGCGTAGAAACTCCACCTTGGAAATATGGGACATCACCGTTTCAAAGGTAAAACTAATTTTTAGTTCTAAAAACTGCAAACGGATGTAATCGATAATTCTTGCACAAAGATATGAATCAATCTGATCTGGATGAAATTCAATTTTCCACGGATCTAATATCTGAGGTTTTCGTGCTAATAGCGGAATAAATTCTCCATCAGCGGGACGCTTTTTCGTATATAGAAAGTCAATTAGTGCTTCGGATTTTAAAGCGGGATGGTAATCCAACAAATTGAGCCGGTGTGAATGTTTCAGTTGAGCTTCGAGTTCATCCGCATTTAAATATGCCCCAATATGATGGGGCAATAAATATTCTTTAACTGTGCTTTTACCTGAACCATTTGGACCCGCGAACATTCTAATGCGAGGTTGTGGAGGCATGTATTAAACAATTTCCTCTATTTTCTTTTTTCGTTTTAAAATTTTTGGTAGATCATCCACTTGTACAAAGTCGGCTGATACATCTTTTATTTGTACTTCTTGACCATTTTGCAGACGTTGAACCAGTTGTAGACCTTTTACATAAACCACAGTGGATGACGCACTTGCTTGTTCAAAAGCATGGCGAAATGCATGGATAGCAAGGCTCGGGATCATATCGTCCTCATATTGGCTTGCTTTCATTACTGAAGTATAAGCTGTCATGTAACAACTCCTCAAACATCAAAAATAATGTGTTCAATCATCTTATCATACTCGCAATATTTGTCTATTTATCCATCAGTCATCCTGAGAAGAAATTGATAAAAATTCAAAATGCTTAAATCATTTGATTGTATTGCTCGAAAAGAATGTCGTATATGAGTCAATGTGTGTGGATAGTAAATCAAGAATTATGTAAAAGTTACCTACATTGGATTTATCACCCAATTAAGCATTTAATTTTTCACAAAAAAATAGCCACTTATTCAGTGGCCAAAAGAGAACGACATCAACAAGTTGATGTATTAGTACTGACCTATGCAACAGGACCAGGGATGTTTGTTGCATATAAATCGTTCTAACTTGATCATAATAATGTGATGGACTTGTCAATTTAAGCATATTTTATATCATTTTCTGACAATCTACATTTTCAACTTCTAAGATTATTAGAAACTGCACCTATAGTGAATAATGCTGTAATAATTTTGAAATATTAGACCATTTCGAATTATGAAAAATAGAACAAAATGAAAGAAAGTTAGACTAGAGCCCAAAAGTTTAAGCAGAGAAATTTAAACCTAAATTATTTTGTAGGACTCGAACAAAATGCACTTTCGTTTAAGCCAGATGACTGCATACTCTGTTGCTGTTGTTGTAAATAGTGCTGTGAAGCCACTCGCATTAGATTGGCCATTTCAAGAGCTGAGTTTTGCTGAGATATTTCTAAAATCTGTCGATATGCATTCAATCTTAAACAAAATGCTTGAGTTTGCTGCTGACCCGTTGCAGTAGATGCAGGATCATCCAAAATAGCTTTGGTTGAATTAATTTGCTCAGTATATGTATGTATCTGAGCATTATATTCAGCTTGAGTCAGTTGTGGAGTAACCGCTTCATTCACATTTGCATATGCTACAGAAGCAGTAAACACAGAAAAAATAAAGACATAAAGTTTATACATCAACGGAGAATGCATAAATTAAGCCTCATCACCTTCTTTCCAGACATCTTCATAATCATCAGCATCGATCATAAAACGATAGCCCACATCCAAAGCTAAATACGGTAGCACTTCAGGCACAACATCTTGCAGTTTACGCACAGTCATTGTTTCAAAGTTATCTGCGCCTTCAAGCTCGCCGCCATAAATATACCAACTGACATTTTCATCACCTTCTGCAGGCTTACGAATACCAACTATTGGATCTTTATTTAAGGTATGGACAGCCACAGCAATTACATCATCGCCCTGCACTTCTACATATGCAGAACCCACTTCTTCACATAAAAGTTTTTGTTCTGCAATCAGTTCTGCCAAAGGTGATGAATTTTGCGTATGTTTTGCCATGTTTGTTCTCAGGCCATATAGGTTTCGGGCATTCTACCGTGAATTACACTTATATAGATAAATTTTTTCCGTGCGAAAGCATTCGTGCCTTGTTTTATCAATTCATTTATAACAAAAGACTCAATGCTGTAGATTCCATGTAAAGGTATAAACAGGAATAAAGGAAACTTAATTTAAGACATATACCGCTCAAACACAGAAATAGACGAAAAAAAATAGAATCAACATTCAAACAGCAAGCTTCTTTACCACCACAGATTTAACTTTTGCCAATGCCTGTGCAAATTTGGACAAATACCCGATTTTCCAAACTTACATGATTTATGAAAGAAATCGTCAATGCCTTGCACGTTTCATAGATTCAAAACACTGACTAGAAAATACACAGGATGGTTAATACGCTTATATATAGGTCTATAAAGTATGACTTAGCTAGGCAATAAATGTTCATCATATCTAAAGCTGCCTACTTATAAGGAAATGCTCCCACAGAATATTTAATTCGCTAAGGCAAACAAAATATCTAGCTTGAGCCCTATCATCTATGAAAAAAATTTCATTGGCCTAGAAATATGCTTTATAAACCATAGAAAAAGTAACTATCTTTTAATTTTTATATACTTAGCACACAAACCTGATTTATTCTTTCAAATAACTCGATTGAAAACTGAGAACAATTTAGATTCCTTTACGCGTGAAATAAGTTAAACCTTAGAATTTTTTAAGTCGCTGTATAAATACCATCTTTACGACTATGCATGCGTAGGCTGTTCAACTGACGATCTATAAGACAAATGTACAAGCCATCTCACCTTTCAAATCATTTATACTGGTTATTGCTAAACGCATGCACCACGATAAAGCAAGTTTACACAAAAGATATCAACAGTTTTAGCCAATTGGGTTTAAAATGATGTCCTACAATATAATGATAAAAATGTAATTTTTTAACATTGCCAATTCTCTGCAAAGTTCGCATTATATAGCCCATTCTCGGCACATGCTTTTCACGTCATTTCAAAGAAATTATAAAAAAAATGTGGAATTTTATGCCATAATGAGCAAACTTTGCAGGTATCTTGCAAAGTAAATTTGCAACTTTTTATTGGAGCAGGCTGAATGAGCTCGACCATTTTGGTCATTCATGGACCGAATCTCAACTTACTGGGAAAACGTGAACCCGAAGTTTATGGCTATCTAACACTCGAAGATATCAACCAAAAACTGATTTCACAGGCTCAAAACGCTTCCATTTCTCTCGACACTTTCCAAAGTAATTGGGAAGGCGCTGTCGTCGACCGAATTCATCAAGCACAACAAGAAGGCGTTCAATTCATCATTATTAACCCAGCAGCCCTAACACATACTTCGGTTGCTGTGCGTGATGCCCTTCTTGGTGTAGCCATTCCGTTTATCGAAGTACATCTATCAAATGTCCACGCTCGCGAAGCATTTAGACATCACTCCTATCTATCTGATAAAGCCGTTGGCGTTATTTGTGGTTTAGGTGCAAAAGGTTATGCCGCAGCACTAGACTTCGCCATCGAAAAAATTCAACCAACTTCTCAATCTTAATTAGGAATACTGTTCATGGATATCCGTAAAATCAAGAAACTCATCGATTTGATGATTGAATCTGACTTACAGGCGATTGAAGTTAAAGAAGGCGATCAATCGATTGCTCTAACTCGTCGCAATCCAGTAGTTGCTGCCGCTGCGCCTGCTATGGCTGCTCCCGCCGCTGCACCTGCTGCACCTCGTTCACCACGTGGTGCTGTTGAGCCGTCTCCTATGGTTGGTGTGTTCTATGCTGCGCCAAATCCAGGTGAAGCACCATTTGTTAAAGTTGGTCAAACTGTATCTGCTGGTGAAACACTCGGTATCATCGAAGCAATGAAAATCATGAACCCAATTGAAGCAACTCAAAGCGGTGTAATTGAAGAAATTTTGGTTAAAAATGGCGAAGTGATCCAATTCGGTCAACCATTATTCCGCTATCGCGCTTAAGACCACGGGGAATCACAATGTTGCAAAAAGTTTTAATTGCAAACCGTGGTGAGATTGCGCTCCGCATCACCCGCGCTTGCAAAACTTTAGGAATTAAAACCGTAGGGATTTATTCCGATGCCGACAAAGACCTAATGCACTTACGCTTCTGTGACGAAGCAGTGTGTATTGGACCAGGTGCCAGCAGCGAAAGTTATCTCAATATCCCTGCCATTATTACAGCGGCTGAAATCACCGGTGCAGATGCCATCCATCCAGGTTATGGTTTCTTATCTGAAAACGCTGAGTTTGCAGAAATTGTAGAAAACTCAGGTTTTATCTTTATCGGTCCGCGTCCTGAACACATTCGCTTAATGGGGAACAAAGTTTCTGCCATTATTGCGATGAAAAAAGCTGGCGTACCAACAGTTCCGGGTTGTGACCATGCTGTAACGATTCACAATGCATTGGCAGAAGCCAAAGAAATTGGCTTTCCATTGATTGTAAAAGCTGCCTCAGGTGGTGGTGGTCGTGGTATGCGTATCGTTGAACGTGTAGACACGCTACTCGAATCTGTACAAGCCGCTCAACGTGATGCGGAAATGTGGTTTGGTGACGACACCGTTTATATGGAACGCTTCCTTCAAAAGCCACGCCATGTCGAAGTGCAAGTTCTTGCAGATGGTAATGGCCATGCAATTCATCTTTATGATCGTGACTGTTCATTGCAACGTCGCCATCAAAAAGTGCTTGAAGAAGCGCCTGCACCGGGTTTACCTGAAGAAGCACGTGCGCATATTCTTGAAGCGTGTGTAAATGCTTGTAAATTAATGCAATACCGTGGTGCTGGTACATTCGAGTTCTTATTTGAAGAAGGTGAATTCTTCTTTATTGAAATGAATACTCGTGTACAAGTAGAACATCCTGTTACTGAGCAAGTGACTGGCGTAGATATTATCGAGCAACAATTACGCATTGCTGCCGGTTTAGGTTTGGATCTTCAACAAGAAGATATTCAACTTAAAGGTCATGCGATTGAATGTCGTATTAATGCGGAAGATCCATCTACATTTATGCCTTCACCGGGCAAAATCGATCATTTCTATGCACCGGGCGGCGCAGGTATCCGACTAGATTCTCATATCTATCAAGGATATAGTATCCCGCCATACTATGATTCAATGATTGCAAAACTCATTGCGCATGGTAAAGATCGTGAAACCTCTATTGCGCGCATGAAACAAGCTCTAGAAGAGATTATCTTAACTGGCGTGAAAACCAATATTCCGCTACATAAAGATTTGATTCTTCAAGATAAAAATTTCTGCGAACAAGCAATGGATATTCACTATCTTGAAAAGCATCTATTAAAGAAAGTCGAAGGACATGAAGATAAATAAATCTTCAACGTCAAAAAAACCACTCAAATGAGTGGTTTTTTATTTTTATAAGAAGAAATATCAATATGTCATACTTAAGGCAAAACTCGACGCAATGTCGCAAAACACTGCTGAGCCTGATCATTGGCACAGAAATTAATAACCGATGGACTTTTCCACTTTACAAAGTACTGTGAAATTTCGCCGGTTTGATCTTGAATATTGCCCGAACAATCCATCTGATTATTGTCATATTTTACTTGTAAAATCAGTGCTGGAATTTGCACATTCGGATCTTGCGCAGGTTGATAGTCATATACCCCAGATGACCACTCTTCACCACTTTTGATCACTACATCATTATTGCTCTTAAAATTATAATATTCGACGCACTTTTTGTTGGTCGGAATTTCCATGCCCCATAAGCCAACCAATTCAGAACGTGTTGTCACCCTAAAGCTATTTATAGCTTCAACTTGATTTTTAGCCTCTGAATTTTGAGTTGTATTCTTATTATCTGCCGCCATCACCAACGATGAACTCAACATGAGTAAAACTGTAAGATATGCTATTTTCATACATTTAATCAGTCATATAAATCATGCTCTTAAAGTAACACATTTTTTTACAAATCCGCGGTTTATCACATTTTCATAACAATCATTTTTCATCTTTATCCAGAAAATCAATCTCCGTTAACGAAACTACAAATCAGCTAAATGCCAAACAAATCACACTATTTACAATAAAATAATATAAAATCTTTTTTATCGTTTAATATTCGAAAAAAACGAATTCTCCCATATTTAACTTAGGCTTACATAAGCTAATGAAACTGCATTCGAATAGTCTTGCTCCGCTTAATGCACGCCACAGCATGGCTTTTGTCATAGTCGCTGCAGTTATTCTTTGCTGCTGCTTAGTCGGTATTTTCAGCCGCCCATTAAGCTATTTAGCGATTTTTTGGCCTGCGAATGCAGTATTGTTAGCAATATTCTTAAGGTTCCCTAAACTGAGTAATCTGGGAGGATGGTTAGGTGCATTTACCGGTTATATGCTCGCAGATTTAGTGACGGGCAATTATTTCCAACTCACTTTATTTCTCACTTTTTCAAATTTAACCAACAGCATGGTATCGCTATTTTTTATGCGATATTTTCAGGTGAACTATCAAAACTATAATAAAGGTTTCACCTTTCTGACCATGATTGTCATCATCGCCTGTGGTGGATGCCTTGCAGGTGCTCTTTTTGCTATTTTCACTGTGCCTTATATCCCCAACACGTTTATGTCGACCGATCGATTGTCGATTGATTTTGGTATGTGGTGGATTACTGAAATATTAAATGCGCTGATTATATTACCGCTTATTCTGTCTTTTCCTAAACTGGCCGATCTTAAACTTTATTTCAAAGATCGACGTCATCAAAGCTTTCAGATCAATAAAATATTTCCGGCAATTGCAGTTGTCTTCTGTGTATTTTTAACAGCCGTTTCTGCAGGTCCAGGGGCAATTCTCTACCCTTTAGCGGCTCTAATTTGGGCAGCATTAACCTATCGATTATTTACCCTATCTCTGATTAATGCCGTAGTCATTTTAGCGACCTATTACAATTTAAATGCCTTCTATTTACATGATTCATCACTCACCTACTTGTCTACAGCCATTTCTGTACGCATTGGCCTTGCCATGCTGATAATCGCTCCATTAATTCTTTGTATTATTAGCCGCAATCGGCACGAACTGTATAAAGAAGTTTTATACCTTGCAAATCATGATAGTTTAACGCATGCGATGAATCGTCGATATTTTTTCGAGCAAGGTGAGCTTTACCTACAAAACCAAATTCAGCTTAACTTTTCCATTATCATGATAGATATTGATCATTTTAAACAATTGAATGATCAATATGGGCATTATGTCGGTGACCAAGTTTTACAGGAATTTTCTGGTATTGTACGTAAGAATTTGCGTGAAACAGATTTATTTGCACGTATAGGTGGTGAAGAGTTTAGTATATTACTTACCAACATTGCAGCACCTGAAGCCCAAGGTATCGCTGAACGTATCCGAAAAGTCGTTGAAACCACACCTATTTTCATTGATGAACAAAATACGATTTATATTACGGTGAGTATTGGTCTGATTCATCAGTCTTTGCCCAATGCTCCAAGTTTGCAAAGTATGATTAATCAAGCCGATCAGGCCTTATATCAAGCCAAAGAGCTCGGCCGTAATCAGGTGATTTTAGTCCATTGAGACTTATCAATATACTGAATTGCTTCAAGCTGGCTTTTGAATCGTTTTAGGCAAGCCCACGACCAAAAACATGGCAGGTAGAACCGCCAGTCCTGCGATCATAAAAATAACGGGTCCCGAAAGCATGTCCCAATATCGACCTGCTAAAATACTGCCACTCGCAACACCTAAGCCCCACATGGTACTGTATAGCGCTTGACCTCGCCCTTGTTGACTTGCGGTAAAATTTTGAAAAATGATTCGCATCGCGATTAAGTGGAATAATCCAAAACTGAAGGCATGAATCGTTTGCGCAGCAAATTGAGTGATAAACACCGCCGGATATAAGCCTACAATCAACCATCGCATTCCTGTTAGTCCCAGACACATAAGCACTAAGTTTCGCCAAGAATATCGATTAAAAAAGACATTGGCATAGGCAAACATAATGATTTCCGCAATGACTCCGACAGACCATAAAAAACCGATTTGGCTCGTCGAAAAATCGGCCTGCTTAAGGTAATTGCTATAAAAACTATAAAACGGTGCATGCGAAAAGAGCAGAAAAAATTCAATGATAAAAAAACTCGCTACAATAGGCCGTTTTAAGATAGGCCAAAGTGGTTCAAGTTTTTTCTGTGAAGATGGTGCAGTAGCGGGCTCTTTAATCGTAAATGACCAAATAAATGCGAGAAATGCAATGCATAACAACATGATAGGAAGCATGGAAACAGGTATTATTTCTAGCAAAGCCCCTATTCCAAATACCCCAACAATGAAACCAACTGATCCCCATTTTCTGACTTTTCCATAAAGTTCTGCACGCCGCTCAGCTAACCAAAATAAAGTTACTCCTTCAAATTGAGCCAATATGGCATTTTGAAAGAAACTAAAAACCAGCATGAGTAATGCAACAGACTGAAAACTGTTGGGAATTATAAAAATCAGAAACCAAATACAGGCTTCCATCCAAGTTGCAATTCGAACTAAAAGCATACGCTTGCCGGATTTATCCGCAATCCACCCCCAAATAAATGGGGCAAAAAAACGTGTCACAATTGCAATCGAAGATAAAACACCTATTTCTTGATAATTAAACCCTTGATCCTCTAAATACAAACTCCAATACGGCATGAATGTACCCACTATTGAATAATAGAAAAAGTAGAATCCACCGAGTTTGGATTGGATTGGAATGTTAAGCATCAAACTGTATTCCTTAGTATTTACAGTAAGTTATAAACTTTTCAGAGTTGTATGCTTTTGCATCTAAAAGGCTTGGTTAGGATATGACGAGTATACAAATTTATTTTAATTAAATTATTTCAAAATTTGTACAATTTTATCAAAATATCAAATTTCCTCATTATTCTATTTATTAAACAATATGTTATTTTTACTTATAAAACTCTCATATGTTAATAAAAACCGCCCATTTGGGCGGTTTTTTATCTATTGGCTCTTAGTTCGAACTAAATTTAAAAAATGCAGATGACGCTCATATTGATCAATGACATCTTGCAAGATATCTTCTTGCGTCCATTCGATGATGTCATAATTTTGACCACCTTCCCTCAAAAATACTTCAGCTTGATAATCTTGCGTAATTTCTCCTGAATCAATCATAAAGCTTGGTGTATTTTTTTCTTGGACAACTACTTGGTAGATAAAGTTAATCTCATCTTGATGGTTTACACGAAGCTGCAAGCCATCATCTATCGTGTTTACCGTCACATCTAAATGACGACGCTTAAACTCTTTCTGTAGATTTGAAAATGCCTGGCTTACCGTTGTATCAATATATTGTTCAACTTCTTCACGTGTATGCGGATAATGCATAATCAATCCTAAACGTTGCTGCCAACTTCTTGGATTATGAATTGCTCTAGGTGTAATACGCGCATCCTGTAATGCTTGCATCTTGGTTGCATCTAAATGTAGAGCCTTGACTAAGCCCCAGCAAATTAAAAGCATTACAAAAGTGAATGGTAATGCACTCAACATTGTTGCAGATTGTAAAGCACCTAAACCTCCTGCAAACAACAAAACAATCGCAAGAACAGCCATTAGAGTTGTCCAAAACAATCGTTGCCATGTTGGGGAGTTCTCAGATTTAGCTGTTAAATAATCTGTAACAAGTGCACCAGAGTCCGCTGAAGTCACAAAAAATAGCATAACCAATATGGTCGCAACAAAACTCATAATGCCTGAGAATGGCAAAGTTCCTAAATACTCAAATAGCGCAACGGATGAGTCTCGTTGTACTGCAGAAATCAGTGAGGTATTCGCTTCGTTTAAGATGCTATAGAGTGCAGCGTTGCCCATCACTCCCATCCAGATCAGCGTGAAGCCTGTTGGTATAAGTAAAACACCTACAATAAACTCACGAATAGTACGTCCTTCAGACACACGCGCAATAAACATACCTACAAATGGTGACCATGAAATCCACCATGCCCAGTACATAATTGTCCAACCACCGATCCAACCATCAGACTGGTAGGCATATAAATTAAAGGTCATATTGAACAAATTTGAAATATATTGCCCCGTGTTTTGGATAGTCGTTTGCAATATAAAAATGCTTGAACTAGCAAAAAATACAAATAGCAACAGCACTAAAGCTAGGCCCAGATTAATCTCTGATAATCGTTTAATACCCTTGTCTAAGCCCATAAATACAGATAAAGATGCCATAGCTGTAACAATGACAATTAAAATAAGCTGCGTCGTCGTTGAATATTCAATTCCGAATAAATAATTTAAGCCAGAGTTAATTTGGGTTACACCAAAACCTAATGTTGTTGCGACACCAAATACTGTACCGATCGTCGCAAAGGTATCTACACCATCACCGATTGGACCATAGATTTTTTTTCCTATGAGAGGATATAACGCAGAGCGAATTTTTAGAGGTAGATTGTGTCTATAAGCAAAGTAAGCTAACGCTAAGCCAACGATGGTGTAGATTGCCCATGCATGAAGTCCCCAGTGGAAGAAGGTTACGCGCATGGCTTGCTGCGCTGATTGGATCGTTTCAGGATCACCAGTTGGAGGTGATACATAGTGCATCACTGGCTCCGCGACACCGAAAAACATTAAGCCAATACCCATACCAGCAGTAAATAACATAGCAAACCAGGAGCTATTACTATATTTTGGTTGGCTATGGTCTAAACCTAATTTAATTTTACCCATATTTGAACAGGCAATATAAATAAGCACTATTAGAAAAATGGCTACAGATAACACATAGAACCAACTGAATGAGTTTGTAACCCATTGATTTAGTTGTTTAGTAATTAGATCAAAAGCATTGGGAGCTAAAAATACAATGGCAATGAAAATGCCGATAATAACAACTGTGCTAATAAACACATTTGGATTCACATTGGAATACCATGACGGTTTCAATGAAGACATACCTTCCCTATTCCGTTTTATTTGTAAGACAGATCAAAATTGATCAAAGAGATATCCGCTACTTGCGAAAGAAACAGGCTTGTAAAGATGAGTGCTGGCGATTGTAATTTCGCTCTATACGATAAATATTAAAAATATTCATGTGCATAAATTGAAAATTAAAGGCTGACTCAATCTAAGCCACTGTTTAGAATGTGCACATGTTATCATATTTTTAGATACTAAATTAAATATTAAGCAATTTATTAAATTAAGAAAACGATCAATTTAATGTCTTCATTCTAAATTCATTATATTTATCAATATCATTTTTCTTAATTTCTTATAATTTTCCAATTAATACAAAACTCAAAAAACCACTTTTTGGTGGTTTTTTGAATATTTTTTATCACTTATATAATTTCATCTGGTTGGTTTTGCTTCGGTTACTTTCTAAGCTATCCAGATAAAGTAAGTTTAGCGAACTGCTTCAACATGCAATTTATAATTAACTGTTCTATTATTCCGTGCCGTATTCCGCATTTGGTAGATCTGAATCAAATAATTGCCTGATTCTGGCAGCTTGAATTTTCCAGATGCTCCTGTTGTAGATCCAATCACCAAAGCGTCTGCTTTTCCTGGTTTATCACCAGGAGCATATATATTAATTTGGGCTAAATCATGATTGCTTGTCAGCTTATAGCTTAAAGTTTGTCCAGCCTTAGCATTCAAACTATACTGAATGTCATCGTAGCCTTTAAATGATCCTGCAACTGTAGTACCAATAGCACCTTTTGCAAACTGAATGGGTTTTACTGGTGCAGCAGATACACTTGGCGAAACCGCCGCAGACAAAGCCAAAGTTATTGAACCTAACAAAGTTAATTTTTTCATCACTATGTGCCATTTTTAAATTGATCATTTTTAATCATGTGAAATTCTAAATTTCATCAATGATTTTTCATTTATATCGTAAGATGTACAAAGCACTTTTGCCATTTCCTTTTGTTATCCATTGATATAAAAAAACCGTACGAAGGTGGCTTATTTTTTACTTGAGCAGTCCGTATCTTGCATGTGAAAGTGTCTGTAATTCAAACATGTGGCCGTAATCATAGTTTGGCATTATGAATCCACATTTTTACTTACGTTTGATATGGCACTGCTCATAGAGAACATATTGTCGTTGAGCATGCTCATCAGTAATGAATTGAGTAATGCTGGGCTATGTGTGTTCCACCACGCTTGAAAGACTCGTGCATGTACGCAGAGCATTTCTAGGAATTGTTTTTCATCTATATAGATATTTCCTTTTGACTTAACTTCTAAAGTTTCTAGGTAATTTACTGCGTCGTGGAAATGAATGGGCAACAGATCGCTATAACGTGCGATGCGGAAGTGTTTTTTGTGACGTGACCACATTTCTGCATGTAGTTTGCGTTCACCTTGGGCACGTCGGTCGATAATTTCTTTGAGTTCTGCTTGCTGCTCTGCGTTGATTTTTACTCGTGTGTCGATTTGCTGTTTTAGAACTTCTTTTTCCAGTACATCGAGTACCCATTTGCGGAATTCTTTAGCGACTTGTGTGAGGGCGAAGATTGCTATTAAATGAGAGCGCCACGTTAAGAAAATATTCGTAACACCCAATTGGGGTAAAGCACCTTAAGGTGCTTTTATTAGCGGTAACTCTTATTTCCTTTGAACCGTACCGGGTTTGTCGGAGACTCAGTATTCTGAGAGAATGTTCCGATGACCAAATTAAAATATACCCCTGAAATCAGAGAAAGAGCGGTTCAATTATTGATTGAATCTGAAAAAGACTATCCATCTAATTGGGCTGCGATCACAGCTATTGCGCCTAAGATTGGTTGTACTCCTGAAACACTTCGTGCTTGGCATCAAAAGCATTTAGATGAGCAAAATCCTATCAAAGTACAACAGATCTCTGATCAAGAAAAAATGAAGCAAATGGAACGTGAAATCAAAGAATTAAAGCGTGCCAATGAAATTCTGCGTAAAGCAGCCGCTTTTTTCGCCCAGGCGGAGCTCGACCGCCCACACAAATAATGGTGGATTTCATCCATAACAATAAGGCGTTATATGGTGTTGAGGCGATTTGTAGGATTTTACCGATCTCAGCTTCTACCTATTATCGAACACTAGATATTGCTGAAAACCCAGAACATCGAGCAAAGCGAGATCTACATGATTTGCATCATGCTGAACAAATTAAACGAATTTGGAAAGAAAGTTCAGGTCGATATGGTGTACGTAAAGTTTGGCAACAACTGAAACGTGAAGGTTATGTTATTGCACGCTGTACAGTGGTTCGCTTGATGAAGAAGCTAGGTATACAGGGTGTTTGGCGTGGGAAGAATAAATACACCACCCGTAGCCGAGATGATCAAAAAAGAGCGGATGATTTAGTGAAACGTAATTTTACTGCTGATTATCCAAACCCTTGCGAAGCGATGCTTCTCAGGTCGGTGACTTCACGTATATTCAAACTCATTCAGGCTGGGTCTATACCGCCTTTATTATTGATGTGTTCTCACGAGCGATTGTTGGATGGAAAGTATCAACACGTATGAATACAGACATGGTGCTCGATGCACTAGAGCAAGCATTGCATGACCGAGGTATGCCTAAGAATGTGATTCATCATTCAGATAGAGGTGTTCAATATCTTTCAATTCGCTATACCAATCGTTTAGAAGCAGCAAATTTACGAGCATCAGTCGGTACGACCGGTGATTCATACGATAACGCTTTGGCTGAAACAGTGAATGGGTTATACAAAACAGAGGTGATTGAATATTTAAAAGCAGACTGGCAAGGTTTAGCGGATGTACAACTTGCGACATTAAATTGGGTAGATTGGTTCAACAAAAAGCGTGTACACAGCGCATTGGGTTATGTATCGCCTTTTGAGTTTGAAGCAATGTACTATGATAAGATTAACCCGTTAGGTCACGTGGCCTAACTTAAATAAAAATGTCTCCGACAAACCCGGTACGGTTCATTCTTTGAAAAACTCCATAGCTTGGTTATAGGATGTTAATTTTTCGAATCCTTCCCGTTCGACTACAAAATCATAGATCTGCCTTAAAACATGATGATCATATAAATTGGGTATTTTGATTGCTTGATTTAGAATAGTTATTCTATTAATTTAACTAAATTGTATAAATTTAAAAGTGCGAAATAGATCAAAAAACAAAACATTAATGCAAATTAAAGATATTAACTTTTATCCAATTTAAATATTTTGCTAAGTCTTTGTTAAGATTAACTAAAATATATAATCCATACGTATAAAAGTTATTTTTGTTACAATTTTAAGTAATTTAAAATTTTTATATTGTTAAAGGCTTTGTTGCACAAACCTACCGATAAGGTCTTATTCCGCAATATAATTCCTAGATGAATAAACCTACATCCAAAATCTTTCGTACAACCAATTGGTCCACATATAACCGCGCCTTAATTAATCGAGGAAATATTTCTATCCGGTTTGAACCTTTGACTCAATGGTAGGCTCATCCGCAAGCAAAACAAGGTCGAAATCAAACTTACTCCGATACGGCTATTCAATGCTGCTTAATGATCAAAACTTTATTTAAATTGTCTTTGCGAATGGTCACAGGCTTTGTCCAAAGTCTGATTAAGCTTTGTGGATTAGCTTGGACAGCGCCAGATTATTCCACACTGTGCAGAAGACAAAGGCATATCGATATTGCAATTGGCTATCAAAAAAGTAGTGGTGGTCTCCATCTACTCGTAGACTCTACTTGCCTAAAGTTTTTAGGTGAAGGTGAATGGAAGCGTAAAAAAAATGGACCTAAATATCGTCGCCAATGGCGTAAGGTTCATATTGGTATCGATGCTGAAACTATTCAAATACGTGCTGTACACCTCACCGCAGATAATGTCAGTGATTCATAGGTACTGGAAGATTTACTTGCTCAAATCCCTTTAGATGAACAAATCGATTCTGTCTATACACGATGCCGTCAGGTCATTGCAGATCGGCAAGCGTATGCAGTGATTCCACCTAGAAAAAATGCAAAGCCCTGGAAAGATATAAAAACTCATTCACGAGAGCGAAATGAACTCCTTCGAACGGTTAATCTTGCGAAGCAGTGCTTCTCAGGCAGGACACTCTTGAAAAAAAGGTCGGGCTATCATCGGCGAAGTCTAGTTGAAACCAAGATGCATTGCATTAAATTATTAGGCGATAAACTCTGCTCAAGGAATTTTAATAGTAAAGTGAATGAGATTCATGCACGCGTAGATGTCTTAAATAAATTCGCAGGATTAGGTCGCCCTCATACCCAAGTTGTCACTTAAATATGAGTAGGTATGGGAGATTTTAATTTTTAAATATTTGTGCAACAAAGCCGTTTTAAAGGAAATAACAAAAGACTATATTTTCAGCATAAGCAATGTGAGTGAATTCATATTCATTCACCACAATTGTTACATTTTAAATCAAAAAGTAAGTTCAACATCGAACTTTATTTTATGCAGATTAGCCACTATATTAAAAATTCATAGAATAATTGATACAACGTGAAAACTTGAAATTAACCTTTTGAACAGAAGACGGTGCCCATAATGGAAACTAAGCATTTTATTCTCAAATTGGTTGCTAGCTGTATTTGTCTAGCTTCAACATACACAACTGCATCTCCTGTACCTTCCAGAATAAATGAAGGTCAAATCGCCAATATAACAGCCCTTACACCCGGTACAATACTATCTATACAAGCTCAAACACCTGATCTTTTTAGTAATGCAGCTGAACGATATATCGTCACTTATCGAAGTCGAGGTGTTTATGCAGAGCCGATTGTTGCTTCTGGATATATCCTATTACCTAAAGGTAAAGCCCCGAAAGGTGGTTGGCCAGTTTTGGCATGGGCACATGGTACAACTGGTGTAGCTGATACCTGCGCACCTTCGGGTGATTATGCTGATGGACCCGTTCACATATACCAACAAATTGCAGCCAAAGCTTTAAACGCTTGGCTTGCTCGTGGCTATGCAGTCGTTGCGCCTGATTATCAAGGTTTAGGCACACCAGGCGGTCACCCCTATATGAATGCTCAAAGTCAGTTACACACTGTCGTGGATGCTGTCCGTGCCATACATCAATTAAAATCAGTCAAATTAAGTAAAAACTGGTATGTCATGGGCCACAGTCAAGGCGGCGCTGCTTCCCTAACCGTAGCAGCGTTTGGACAAAAGAATGCCCCAGAACTCAATTTACGCGGCGCAATTGCATTGGCACCCGGCGGTTACCAATATGAAGGGATTGCTGAATATGTCGCAAATCAGTCTAATATTGATCCGAGCGTTGCAGCATTTTTACCTATAGTCCTGTTAGGTGCTGAAGCTGCAGAGCCTACACTTTCAGCAAAAGATTTTGTCAGCCCAGAAATGCAGAAAATCCTCAATCAAGCTCGCAATCGCTGCTTATCAGAACTACAAAATGAACTAAAAGTATCGCCAAAAACTGTTTTTAAACCTAATGTAGATTTAACGCCATTGACCCGTTATTTAAAAAAACAGTCGATCGAATTGATGACACCTCAGGTACCTTTACTGTTAGTACAAGGTGATCAAGATCAATTGGTAGATTATCGGGGTGTCCATGCTTATTACCAAAAAGTCTGCAAGGAAAATAAGCCCATAGCCTTTCACCCAATTAAAAATGGTGACCATCGTGATTCACTCAAACAAAGCGAATATTTAATCGACAACTTTATTCACTCAATTGATAATAAGACGTATTTAAATACCTGCCCAATAAACTAATACTTAAAATAAAAAGCGCCAAGAGGCGCTTTTTATTTTAAATTCACTAAAAATTTTATATCAATATTTTTGATATAAAATTTTATTATGTAGTTTTATTTACTAAGCTCTTTATTTAAAGCCAAAGATGTTGGTAGTCAACTTAGATCAGTTTGGATTAATAAAATAGAAATACACAACTAAGCAAACTAGCGAAATCGTTGAAATTAAAAGATAAGTGCCCGTTGTATTAAAGCTTTTTAGAAATTTAAATAAGTCCATCATGTCTCCCCCCATGAAAAAACAGATAAATTATACTAAATAATATCTGGGGGATTAAATAGCTGTTGGTCGAATAGCTAAATCGATATGATCAAGTGATCATTAAAAATATATATCTCCTTTAAATCTAGATTAATCTATAGTTTGAGTCTATCAAATACAAAAATACAGCTCCCAACTCAATGAGAGCTGTATTTTTAATACTAAAAATTGATCGAAATTAAACGGCAAGTACTTTCACAATAATGGTTTGCATGTCTTCATTTTCTTCAGCCAAATAAACACGCTTTAACTCTTTACTTTTCACTTTGAATTGATGATTTTGATACTGAATTACAGCCGGAATTTGATCAAAATACAGGCTATCTGCGTCTAATTCTTCTTGAAAAAGTGGCGTGCCCAATTGATAGTCTAGGCTTTTTAATACTACATATTTAACAGTCGTTTTCATTGAAATAAACCTACTTTTGTTACGCTCTTTATTTTAAGTTTTAACATCGTTTCCCTTCCGAAGAAACCTTTATTTCATCTTTTCGTACAGCTTCTAAACAATCACACTATTTTTGTGAATTCCTCAACGCCCACAGTGCCACCTTAGACTTTTAGTGAAATTACAGGCGAGCGGAATCAATGCTAAAATTTTAAGAATACTAATGATCATTCACCATTCTACTTTGGGGTAAGCACGTGCTTAAACAGTGTTGCGATGCTTTAGAACAAAAATCCATGACCATCGCGTTTATCGAGAGTGCAAGCTCTGGTTATTTATGTAGCCAATTTTCAATTTATAAGAATAGTGGTGCAGATATCTTGTTAGGTGGTCTTGTGAGCTATGATCCATCGATCAAACGTGAAATTTTAAAAGTAGATCCTCTACTGATAGAAAAATTTACGGCCGAATCCGCAGAAGTGACTCAAGCGATGGCTGAGCAAGGACAACAACTATTTTTACATGCGGACTTTGTGGTGGCCTGCACTGGATTACTCAAACCCGGTGGCAGTGCAACCGTAGAAAAACCCGAAGGAACATTTTATATTTCAATCTTACATGACAGTCGTATTTATAATTACCACTATTTTATTTTGGGTACGGCTTTAGAACGCTTAGATCAGTTAACTGAAAATGTTGCTCACAGTGTATTAGACATCTTAAATGCAGAATAAAACATACATAATCTTCATATTTAAATATCATTTTGCATCGCATACTGTATTGAGGAATTTACTTATCAGGACAAGAAAATGCAGCTACGTCATTTCAATGCATTCGCAATTAGCACCCTAATTTCCTGCTCTGCTTTCGCGACGGTAGGCGGCCCTCAAACCATTGAGGTTTTAGGTTTTGATAAAAAAGACCAAAAAATCTATTTAATGCGTCATTTTGAAGATGGTCGTGGTCGTTTACCACAATTATATTATTATCAATTAAATAGCCAAAAACCGACGCAATTAATTACAGTGAGATCTTTATATATTAATCCCAAGACAAAACGGATTGATTACGATCAAGACAGCACCCAGTTTGATAAAGAAATCGCGAAAATAAAAAAACGTTTAGTCAAATTAACACCAGTAAATAACAATAATGCTCGAATACAGTTATTAACAACCATGAATGGCACTGCTAAATCATGGTATGACCCCACTGAAACCATTGATAAATGGACCTATCAATATCGTGTTAAAAATTCGCAGTATAAAAGCGCTGTACAAAAGGCTGAGACCTATAAAGAAGGTTTAAAAATCTCTAAAACTTATCGTGTAGTGCAAAAGCCTTTTTATTTAGTAACTGTTAAATATCTAGGGATTCCATTTGAAACAGGATATAGCGTTGAAGATCCAGTTTTATTAACCAAATAGATTGTTAAATTAAATAACAAATAATAAAAAAGCCTCTTTTGAGGCTTTTTTATTACACTTAAAATTATGCTGCAGAACGCTCTGCAATTGGCACAACTTTACGTAATTCCGGACCTGTATAGTCCGCACTTGGGCGAATAATACGGTTGTCCGCACGCTGCTCCATTACATGTGCAGCCCAGCCTGTTACACGTGACATTACAAAAATTGGCGTAAACAATTTCGTTGCAATATCCATGAAGTGATAAGCAGATGCATGGAAGAAATCTGCATTACAGAACAGTTTCTTCTCACGCCACATCACTTCTTCACAGCGTACTGATACTGGATAAAGTACCGTATCGCCAACGTCTTTCGCTAGGCGTTCAGACCAGATTTTGATGATGCCGTTACGTGGGTCATTGTCTTTATAAATCGCATGACCAAAGCCCATGATCTTTTCTTTACGCTCAAGTTTGCCGAGCATTTCACGTTCAGCTTCTTCTGGAGACGTCCAGTTTTCAATCATTTCCATCGCAGCTTCATTTGCACCGCCATGTAATGGGCCACGAAGTGAACCAATCGCACCAGTAATACACGAATGCATATCTGAAAGCGTCGAAGCACATACACGTGCTGTGAAAGTAGATGCGTTAAACTCATGCTCTGCATACAAAATCAGTGATACGTTCATCACTTGCTCATGCAATTCATTTGGTTTTTCACCACGAAGTAAATGCAAGAATTGAGCGCCAATTGAATCATCATCGGTATTTTCTTCTACACGTACGCCGTCATGGCTAAAACGGTACCAGTAGCAGATGATCGCAGGCAGTGTTGCCAAAATACGGTCTGCAACATCTTGTTGTTGTTCAAACGATTGTTCAGTTTCAAGGTTGCCTAACATTGAAACGCCTGTACGCATCACATCCATTGGATGTGAGTCCGCAGGAATACGTTCTAATACTTCTTTCAACGCTTGTGGCAATTGACGCAATGATTTGAGTTTAGCTTTGTATGCTGCTAATTGTTCTGTTGTTGGCAATTCACCAAAGAAAATCAGGTACGCGACTTCTTCAAACTGACAGTTTTCTGCCAAGTCTTGAACGTCATAACCACGATAGGTTAAGCCCGCACCACTTTTGCCTACAGTTGACAATGCAGTTTTACCAGCTACTTGTCCGCGCAGTCCTGCGCCCGTGAGTACTTTTCCTTCAGCCATTTTTTATTTTCCTTCAGTGAACAATTTATCTAAGGTGTTTTCAAAAGTGTGATAATCGAGGAATTGATAGAGTTCTTTTCGTTGTTGCATTTTATCCAGTACATTGACTTGTGTACCGTCATTGCGGATCGCATGCATTACTTCGAGTGCCGCTTTTTGCATTGCACGTGTTGGTGATAATGGGTAAAGCACCATTGCAATACCCTGCTCGCCTAGTTCTTCTTTGGTGTAGTAAGGGGTATCACCAAACTCTGTAATGTTTGCCAGTACAGGGACACCAACAGCATCGCAGACAGTTTTGTACATGGTGATGTCTGTCATTGCTTCAGCAAAGATCGCATCTGCACCTGCTTCTACACAGGCACATGCACGGTCGATCACTGCTTGCAAACCTTCTTTTTGTAATGCATCTGTACGCGCCATCACCACAAAGTTTGAATCGGTTTTTGCATCAACAGCCGCTTTAATACGGTCAACCATTTCTTGTTGTGACACGATTTCTTTGTTCGGACGGTGACCACAACGCTTTTGTGCGACTTGGTCTTCAATATGAACCGCTGCTGCACCTGCTGCAATCATTTGCTTCACACTGCGGGCAATATTAAATGCACCGCCCCAACCTGTATCGATATCGACAAGTAATGGCGTATCTACACGTTCAGTAATACGACGAACATCTTCCAAAACATTGTCTAAACTGGTCATGCCTAAGTCAGGTAAACCATATGAATAGTTCGCAACACCTGCACCAGATAAATATATCGCTTTATAGCCGACTTCTTTCGCCATCATAGCTGCATAGGCATTTACGGTACCAATGATTTGTAACGGCTTTTCTACTTCTAATGCTTGTCTAAATCTTAAGCCTGCAGACGTTTGTTGTGTCATATTCCTTTCCACGGCATTTACTTTAATTTTCGAAGTTTGAGTATATCCATATTTTTTCCTAACTCTATGGCTTTGTAGAATATTAACTCTAAAACTTTAGTCAAATATTTCACTTGTCACCTATCTGTTGTTATTCTTTAGTCAAAGATCTCTAATTTATAAGCAAAGCAGAAAAGTACTGAATTTTTTGCTATAATTATCGTCAAATCAGCTCTTTTTTTGTTAAAAATTATCACTTTATGCAAGATTTAATACACATTGAACCTCTAACGCATGACCAGCCACAAACGCGGCGCGGACATGAACGATGTGTTGCGCTTTTAGAAAGTGCTACGGAGCTTTTTTTAAAACGTGGTTTTGATGCAGTTTCATTAGATGACATCGTGAATCATGCAGGTAGTTCAAAAGCGTCAATCTATAAATATTTTGGTAATAAAGACGGATTATTTAAGGCCATTTGTGACTATCGTCGCTGCTTATTTTTCAAAGATATTTGCCTACCATTTACGGTGAGCCCTGACACCGATATTCGTGCTTATCTCATCAATACTTTAAGTGACTTTCATCAGCATATCGTGATGCCTGAAAATGCGGCATTTATGCGGTTAGTCTTAGAACAAACAGGACGTAATCCTGAAATAGCACGTTATATTCATGAGCAAGGCCCAAAACAAATTCAGAACACCGTTGCAGAAATTTTAAATCAAGCGCATCAACACGGTTTGCTGTATTGTGAAAACCCGTTGTTTTCGGCTCAGTTTTATTTTGGAATTTTACGTAATTTAGAATGGCGCGTGCTCATGGGCATCACCATTGATGAAAATGATCAAGAAACCATCAATTACATCAGTTATTGCGTCGATCGTTTCCTAGACGGTCACCAAAAGCGCTAGATTTTTTGCAATTTACCTCTCTTATAGTATATTAATCGATTCCTTTTTCTCTAACCAACCAACAACTAATTGTTGTTTTGTTCTTTGATTCAGCAATTATTGTGGAGTAACAATGGCTCTACGTCACTTTCTAACTTTACGCGATTTATCGACTTTAGAACTTAACCAAATTGTACAGCGCGGTATCGAACTCAAGCGCAAACAGCATAACAATGAAGTTTTCCAACCTTTCGTTGGTAAAGTCATGGGCATGATTTTTGAGAAATCGAGCACCCGTACACGTGTATCGTTTGAAGCAGGAATGAGCCAATTTGGTGGTAGCGCAATTTTCCTTTCATCTCGCGACTCTCAATTAGGTCGTGGCGAGCCAGTTGAAGATTCTGCACGTGTGATTTCAAGCATGCTTGATATTGTGATGATTCGTACTTTTGGTCATGACATTGTTGAACGTTTTGCTTCTTATTCAAAAGTTCCTGTCATCAATGCATTAACAGATGATCACCACCCTTGCCAATTACTTGCCGATGTTCAAACATTCGTTGAACACCGTGGCTCTATTGAAGGTAAAACGGTTGCTTGGATTGGTGATGGCAACAATATGTGTAACTCATATATTGAAGCAGCTCATATGTGGGGCTTTAAATTAAAAATCGCCGCACCTAAGGGCTATGAACCTAAAGCAGAATTTTTATCTGAATTTGCACACTGTGTTGAACTTGTTGATTCTGCAGAAGATGCTGCAGTTAATGCAGATTTAATCGTGACAGATGTTTGGGCAAGTATGGGCCAAGAAGAAGAACAAAAAATTCGTGAAAAAGCGTTTGCAGATTATCAAGTGAATGAACGCCTGATGGATCTTGCTCACGCTGACTGCCTATTTATGCACTGCTTGCCTGCGCATCGTGGCGAAGAAATTTCTGAAAATATGCTTGACCACAAAAATGCCGTGGTTTGGGATGAAGCTGAAAATCGTTTACATGCACAAAAAGCACTTGTTGAATTTTTAATTAACGAAAATCTTAAAAAAGACTAAGGTTTTACTTAGATAAATGAAGCACCTTCGGGTGCTTTTTTTGTTTTTGCATGCTTTAATAAAACCATAACTTTTATAAGTGATTTAAAATATGCACATTCAAAAACGCTTTTTAATTTTAGTCTCTTTGGGCCTAAGCACCGTTACATTTGCAGCATCTCCAACTGAGTTAGATCAATACCTCGTAAAAAAAGGAATTTTGGATGCTTCATATCAAATTAAAAATAAGACAGCATTAGATGAAATACTTTCTGCCATAAGTGACGAAGACTCTCGTACTCTTCCTTATCAAGTTGACCAAAATATGTTGATGGAAAAAATGGAAGTTTCAGCAGATAAAATAGAGATCGAAGGAATTATCACCACACCTGACTTTACACAATTTGCAGAATCGGTGGGTCAACAGCAAGTCAAACAACTGATCAAAAAGAATTCTCTACAAAATTGTGAATTGTTATTTGAGCATCAATTTCAACGTGTAAATCCATATATATTAGAAATGGATTTATCTTCACCTCAACAGAAATACGAAATAAAAATCCACAATGCTGAATGTAAATTTAAATAAACATCTGATTTCTTATAGCTCTTGGTTTAACTTCTGCAATGTTTTTTAACTTAACGAATTAAACCTTGAGGCTGTAATGCAATCACAGCTGCACCCACTAATACAATGATGCCACCTAGCATATCCCATCGCGTTAGAGTTACGTGATCTACAAAACGCAACCACAGTAACGCAGAAAAAATGTAGATTCCGCCATAGGCTGCATAGATACGACCCGAAGCTGCTGGATGTAACGTCAATAACCAAACAAATGCAGCCAATGCAAGCGCTGTTGGAATCCATAACCACTGCGATTTTTGCTGATTTAAAATCAAATATGGGAAGTAACAGCCTAAAATTTCCATCAATGCTGTTAGTGCAAATAAACCAAATGTGGTCAGCACTTTTGTAAATGCTATGTCCATCATAGAAAAATCCAAATCTAGCGTAGAAGAAATATAAAAAACCCGTGCAAGCACGGGTTTTCGTTAAATAAATTACTTATGCAGGTTCAGCGGTTTGGTCTTCAAACACTTCGAGTTTTAAGCCCACAGCTTTACCATTTTCTTTCTTCACTGAAACAGCAACATTGCCGCCATGTTCCGCAAGCTCACCAAACAGAATCATTTCAGCAAGTGGTTTTTTCAAATGCTCTTGGATTAAACGCTGCATTGGACGAGCGCCCATCAAGCGATCGTATCCTTGCTCTGCCATCCATTCGCGTGCATCTTGATCCACTTCAAGAACCACTTTCTTATCATCTAACTGTGCCTGAAGCTCTGTTAAGAACTTATCAACCACACTTTCAATGACCGTTGTTGGCAATGCTTTAAATTGAATGACACCATCTAAACGGTTACGGAACTCCGGAGAGAAGGCTTTTTTCATCGCGTCTTGGTTATCATTACTGTTGTCTTGGTCCATGAAACCAATGCTCACACGTGAAATTGATTCTGCACCAATATTGGTAGTCAGTACTAACACGACGTTACGGAAGTCAGACTTACGACCGTTATTATCCGTTAATGAACCATGATCCATAATTTGCAGTAACAAATTAAAAACATCCGGATGTGCTTTCTCAATTTCGTCTAGTAAAAGTACGCAATGCGGATTTTTATGAATCGCGTCAGTCAGCAAACCACCTTGATCAAAACCGACATAACCCGGAGGCGCACCAATCAAACGAGATACTGCATGACGCTCCATGTATTCCGACATATCAAAACGTACAAGCTCGACGCCTAATAATTTCGCCAATTGCTTAGTGACTTCAGTTTTACCCACACCTGTAGGACCCGCAAAGACAAAATTACCCACTGGCTTATCTGGTGCTTTAAGACCTGCACGAGATAATTTAATCGCAGATGCAAGCGCTTCAATCGCTTCATCCTGACCGAACACCACACGTTTCAGATCACGCTCTAGATTTTCAAGAACGCTCTTGTCATCTTTAGAGACTGTTTTCGGTGGAATACGTGCAATTTTCGATACGATATCTTCAATGTTTTCAACTGAAATGACCGTATCATCTTGCTCAGCTTTTAAACGACGCTGCGCACCAGCTTCATCAATCACATCAATGGCTTTATCAGGCAAGAAACGATCATTGATAAATTTCGCTGAAAGCTCAACCGCAGAAACCAATGCTTGATCTTCGTATTTCACATGATGGAATTCTTCAAATTTGCCTTTTAAGCCACGCAGAATATCAATCGTTTCTGAAATAGATGGTTCATTGACATCAATTTTTTGGAAACGACGAGATAATGCATGATCTTTTTCAAAAACTTGACGGTATTCTTGGAAAGTCGTTGAACCGATACAACGTAAAGTACCATTCGCCAAAGCTGGTTTGATGAGGTTCGATGCATCCATCGTGCTGCCCATACTTGAACCTGCGCCGATGATCATGTGAATTTCATCAATAAATAAAATAGCTTCGGGCTTTTTCTTCAAGGCATTTAGCAGTTGTTTTAAACGCTTTTCAAAATCACCACGGTATTTAGTTCCAGCGACTAAAGCACCAATGTCTAAGCTAAACACTTCTGCATTTTCAAGCGGTTTAGGTGCTTTACCATTTACAATGAGCCAAGCCAATCCTTCAGCAATCGAAGTTTTACCTACACCCGGATCACCCACCAAAAGTGGGTTGTTTTTACGGCGACGGCATAGAATTTGAGCTGTACGTTCAATCTCTTTTTCACGACCAATCAGTGGATCTGTTTTGCCTTTTTGAGCTTCAACATTGAGATTGGTCGTATAAAGCTCTAATGGGCCAGAATTTGAAGACGTAGTGCTTTCACCATCGAGCTCTTCGATTTCTTCTTCGGCTTGGACTTCATCTTTACGTGTGCCATGAGACAAATACTGCGTTAATGTCAAACGGTTGATTTGATGGCGTTTAAGTAAATACACCGCAAATGAATCACGCTCTGAATACATCGCAACTAAAATGTCTGCACCTTCTACAGTGCGGTCATTTCCACTCGATTGCACATGGAAAATTGCACGCTGCAAAATACGATCAAAACTTTCTGTAGGATGTGGTGCTTGATCGCTATTTTCGCCAAGCTTAGGGGTATGTTGTTCTACGTATTCTTCAAGTTCTTTGCGAAGCACAATAATGTCTGCGCCACATGCTTTCAATGCATTAACTGCGGAATCATTATCCAGTAAAGCCAATAATAAATGTTCTACCGTCAAAAATTCATGTCTCTTTTGACGAGCCATGCTGACAGCCAAACGTAGTGATACTTCTAATTGACGACTGAGCATGTAATCCCCTTATTAATCTTTTGGCTCAATCTGACAAAGTAATGGATGACTTTGCGACCGAGCGTAATTATTGACCTGATTTGCTTTAGTCTCTGCGATGTCTCGCGGATAAACCCCTGCAACACCCTTTCCTTCATAATGTACAGTTAGCATTACTTGAGTGGCTTGGTCAAGATTCAAAGCAAAGTATTGTTGTAAAATTTCAATTACAAAGTCCATTGGGGTGTAATCATCGTTCATTAAAACGACAGCATACATAGGAGGACGCTTTAACTCAGGTGGCGCAGTCAATACTTGAATGTCTGAATCACCATCATCCTGCGTACCTTGGCTGAGAGTCGGGTTTAGATGCCAGTCCACTAAACCAGATTGGTAAAATGAATTTTTAATGTCAGATAAACACGTTTGACGCTTATTGGTTCGCATAGGATTTAGGTTTCACACTTAGTTTGCACTTGCTTCAGTTTGAGGAATTTCTGAAAGGAAGGCAGATTGATTTTCAACAGGCTGACCTTTCGACCAGCTAAAACGGCGAATAACGGGTTTAGAACCGGTTAAACGCACTTCAATAAAGTCTGGACTAAAGCCTTTTGGCATGGTCCAACGTCCAGTGAGTCGCTCACTTTCGCTAAAGTTAAAGTTTTTGTCTTCTAAAGGCACTGCAAGTACTTCTGTACCCTTAATTAGACGCAGCTCAACACTTCCAGATACATTACTTTTTGACGGGCTAACTTGAACGAGATCAAGTTGGTATTCATACGCATTTTCAGGTAACGGTTTAATCGCTAAATGTTGTACCGCAAGAGGCATACCACCACGTTGGCGTAATACTTCACGATACAAAACACCTAAATTACCGGTTAATTCTTGATCATCACGTGCTTTTTTAACTGCCAAATATAAATCATTTGAATTACTTACAGCGACATCACGCTCTTGGATTGCCGCATTCAAACTTTTATTTAGGCCTGCTAATTCAGTTTTTTGCTTTTGCACCACATCAACCAGTTGTTCTGCATCTGCATCATAACCGACCACTGTTAAGCCCTGACGATGACCGATACTATATCCGAGCAAACCGCTGCTCAATGCAAGTACAACTGCACCAATCGCCAGTGGCATATTCGTCTTCATAAAAGGCGTTTTTTCACTGTTTTCAGGTTCTGACTTGAAATTAGATTCTGTATTCGACATCGTCATCTCTTATTTTTAGTTCACTCAAGGCACACATTTAAATCCAGTTTTAAATGTGTGTGAAGTTTTAAATCGTTTCTTATGGTAATAAACCAATGCCTTGAAGTCCTGCATTTTCAGCAAAACTAAACATCAAGTTCATATTTTGTACGGCTTGACCTGCTGCACCTTTCACCAAGTTGTCTTGAGCCACCAAAATCACTAATTTTTTCGGCTGAGGTTTGCAAATCGCAATACGTAATTGGTTCGCACCACGCACAGTACGTGTTTCAGGTGAGCTTCCTGCAGGCATAACATCTACAAACTGCTCATTGGCATAGAACTGTTCATATATGCTTTGTAAATCCGCAGAAGCACCTGCGTCAGTCAAATCAATGTAGATTGTGCTGAGCATGCCACGAATCATAGGTACTAAATGCGGTACGAATAAAATTTCGTTAAACACACCTTTTTGACCTGAAATATTTTCTAAGGCTTCTACAATTTCAGGATGATGACGGTGACCCGCTACACCATAAGCTTTAAAGTTATCTGCATTTTCAGAATAGATCATACCTAGGCTGGCTTTACGACCTGCACCAGACACACCTGATTTTGCATCAATAATAATGCTTTCAGGTTTCACTAATCCTTCAGCTTTTAATACTGGCGCTAAACCAAGCTGAACAGTTGTTGGGTAACAACCTGGGTTACCAATCACTGAAGCCTTTTGAATTTTTTCACGATTTAATTCTGATAAACCATAAACTGACTCTTTTAATAGCTTTGGACATGCATGGTCTAGGCCATACCATTTCTCAAATTGAGCTAAGTCTTGCAAGCGGAAGTCAGCAGCAAGGTCAATCACTTTAGTATTTGCAGCAACCAATTCTTCAGCGTGTTTCATTGCAACACCGTGCGGCGTCGCAAAGAATACAACGTCACATTGTTTTAGTTCTTCAATATTTAGATCTGAATAGCAAAGGTCTGTATGTCCACGCAAGCTTGGGAACATATCATCCACACGACGGCCATTTTCAGTACGCGAAGTTAAAACTTTTACTTCTGCATTGGGGTGTCGCAGTAAAATACGCAGTAATTCAACACCTGTGTAACCTGTACCGCCGACAATACCTACTGAAATCACGCTCATTACCTCTATTCAAAGTATCCATTTGATGACTGCCTAGTATGACAGGAAGTTGAGGATTTCTGAACTGTTTTGCTTGGGTTTGACTGTTTTTTTAACATCTTAAAGCATCAGCACTTCTTTCTAAAATTATATGCCACTGGTCTTTAATCACTTGATTTCTTGCATTGATTTGCTATTTTTCATCACAAATAACAAAAAAGATCCCCCCTTTATGCAAAACGAAATTGATGAAGCCTCAACACTTAATACACTAAATAGAATGTCCAATGCGGGACTTGATTTAACTCAACCTCGTCTATTTGATTTTCAGCTTTGGTTGCCCAACCAAGGGGCGGCAATTCAAATCTCACAAGAAGTCTTTAATATGGGTTTTAAAGCGTCGATATATCAAGATGATGAAGATAGGAGTTGGACTTGCGAGTGTTCTAAAGTCATTATTCCATCTTTTGAAAATGTAATAGAAATTGAAAGAAAACTGCATTTTTTGGCGCAAAGTTATGACGGCTATAGTGATGGTTTTGGAACAATGGGCTAAGTTTGTTTATATTTTAAATAAATAATAGATTTCTTTCATAAGTCATTTTTCACTCAGCTCCAAGTTATAAATTCCAGCAATTAGATTGAATCTTAATGCTAGTCTTTTGCCTCGATTGCGATATCGCTCAGCAAGAATTTTGAAGGTTTT
>NZ_VPAN01000039.1:0-28430 GCF_013419225.1 Acinetobacter sp. YH12097
TGTTCAAATGGCGATTCAGCGTTTAATTGGTTTTGGGAAAAAAGAAGAGTTTAAGGAAATTTTGGCAATTTTAAGAAAGCAGAATCCTGATAGGATAAGGGTTCTGTGAAATTTGTCGTGTACAGAGTATAATAATAATAATCGAGCATGAGTCTCATACGGATGCTCGGGTCGAAAGGGAATCCCCAGGCGAGTAACCTGTTTGCGGTGATCCATTAGCTGCAGGAGCAGAATAGCATACATCTGGAAGCAAAGCCAGGAAAGCGGCCTATGGAGCTGTGCGGCAGCGCTCAGTAGGCAATTTTTCAAAATATTGTTAAGCCTTTTCTGAGCATGGTATTTTTCATGGTATTACCAATTAGCAGGAAAATAAGCCATTGAATATAAAAGATAAAAATGTCTTGTTTACAATAGAGTGGGATATGTGGAGTCGATTAGTCCAATTTCTCGGTCAAAGCCCAAGGCCTTTTCGGCATTAACCAAGAGTCTGCTTAAGCACAATTTTCTGGTGGGTAATCATAACTTTTGCCTCATTTGTGATGGATTGATCTATCTTGATTCTACTGAATCGGATCATCGGATTGCCAAAGCCGTAGGTGGGCAAGGTGTTCTAGAGAATGGTCTGCTGGTTCATCCCATCTGTAATAGGATGAAATCAGATCTGAGCCTGGAAGAGATTAGAGCGGATTTGTTTGGTGAATTACTGTATTAATCAACAGAGCGATGAGCTCATTTTTGCAGAAGTATCAATGATTAATCACATGATTTAACTTTTGATACATTCAGCCAATATGGTTATTTTTAATTCAGTCCAGAATCACAACCAGAAACTAGCTGTAGTTTCTGAATGACCGTCAAGGTCCTTAGTTTCGCCCATAGATTCCCTCTGTGGGCTTTTTTTGATCAAAAATTGTATAGATGCTCTAAAATAAACCTTTTAGCATTTCATAAGCAATTAGGATTAAGGCTGAGACCATCAGCACAACAAAAATGAGTTCCACTCTAGTTAACAACTTAGTTCCATTTACTTTTCACTTAATTTATATAGCAGTTAACTCGTAGCATAAATGACATAACATGACATGGAAAATAATCAAAAAGACAGAATTTGGATTTTGATCAGATCTGCATGTTTACATGCTTCTACAGCAGCTTTGAATGTTTCACTTAACCTTTAAACTTTTCTTAAAACTAAATATATTTACATATACATTCTAAAATTTGATAGAATTTATTAAAACTTTAGATTCTAAGTGTAAATAATGAGAAGCGCTAATATTCGACGTGATGGCTACTTAAAATTTCTGAATACATGGCAAGACCGTGATGTCATTAAAGTGCTTTCGGGTGTACGTCGCTCTGGAAAATCCACCTTGTTAGCGATGTTTCAACAAGACCTAAAAGCACAGGGTGTACAAGCCGAAAACATCATTGCTATCAATTTCGAATTTATGGAATTTGAAGAACTCACAGATTACCGTAAACTACATGATTATGTACTGTCTAAAGTTGATAAAAGCAAAAAAAACTATGTTTTTTTAGATGAAATACAACATGTTACCAATTTTGAGAAAGTAGTCGACTCCTTATATGTTCGGGATTATATCGATTTATATATTACAGGCTCAAATGCATTCTTTCTAAGTGGAGAACTTGCGACTTTACTTACAGGACGCTATATCGAGCAACACGTTCTACCTCTGTCATTCCAAGAATTTAAACAGTGGCATATTGAAAATAATCCGATCATCCAACAATTATCCAATCGTGATTTGTATGCCATGTATACGCGCAGTAGTTTCCCTTATACGCTTGCCATGACTAGCCAGCAGGAAACTTATGATTACTTGCAAGCGGTCTATGCCAGTGTAATGTTTAAAGATGTTATTCCCCGTTTGAATACGGCCGATATTAACTCTCTCGAGCGTGTCGCAAGATATTTAGCAAGCGTGACAGGCTCACCCATTTCCATCAATAAAATTAAAAATACCTTTGTTTCAAGTGGGGTTAAGATTTCATTTGAAACAGTAAAACGCTATATTCAGGGCTTACAGGACAGTTTGTTATTTTATAGTGCCGCACAATTTAAAGTACGCGGGCGTGAGTTATTACAATCCTCTGAAAAATACTATTTAGTTGATGTCGGATTGCGCCGGATTATGTTGCCTGATGCTAATGCTGATCAAGGTCATATCTTAGAAAATGTGATTTATCTTGAGCTTGTCAGACGAGGTTATACGGTCTATGTAGGGCGGGTTGATGAATATGAAATTGATTTTGTTGCTGTCGATACTTTACAGAATTTAACTTATTATCAGGTGGCATTAGAAACGCTCAATGAGGAGACACTCAGCCGAGAGTTACGTCCATTACAGAAAATTTCTGATTCGTATCCCAAGTATTTGCTTACCTTAGACACGATAGGGACTGAAGCGAATTATAATGGTATTGTAAAAATGAGTGCTCTCGATTGGTTGCTATCTGAAAATAAGTAAAGTTGAGGGTAGACATGGATACTCTTATTTATTAATTAAAACTCAAAGACTTTTCAGCATCATTCAAGAATGTATTCAAGCATAATTTCTGCTCCAATTGTGATGGATCGATTTACCTCGATTCGATTGAGTCAGACTATCATGATTGAGCCAGAGTCGCTTACTGAAAGTAGCGAGAATTGCGCTGGAGTTTCTGAAGGAAATTAATTCCTTAGTTTGCCCATTCATCCATCTGGGCATTTTTTTTGATCAAAATACAGTGCTGTTCTTGCTAAAAAATGACGGCACCCACCATAAAACACAATATTCCAAAAATAATCCAAGGCCAGATCTTTGTCTTCGGTTGTTCTAAATTCTGAGGATTATATTCCGTGTGTTCTAGCGATGTCGGTTGTGGAACACGGGTCTTTTTAGAGTAAGGCTGGTGTTTAGAGTAAGATAGTCCCGTACCTGGAATACCGACACTGGTTCGCGTACCTTTTTTTCCAATATTTAGAGAAGCACCAGGTTTGCCAATGCTGGCACTGCTGATGCCTTTATGGGTCAGATTAATTTTAAAACCCGGGAATAATTTAATACTTTTACGAAATCTAAAACCCATATTGCTCTCATTCTAAAACTTAGCTCAATTCACGCGCTATACCAGGATCCATGATCTGCTAGAGATCGTACTTTGACGGCTATCATCAGGATACTAGTATATTTTTTATCTGGTGATTGCAATACTACCTTTAAATACCGTCAAAAATGTTTACTGTATATTTGCTGTAGGGTAATCTTAAAACTGCTATTTATTGACTGATTGGTATATGACGACAGATAAGCATGAAGTCCTTCTCAGAATGAGAGCCATTGAACTCCTTGCATACTGGGAAGGTCGTTTGGTTACCAATCGTTTGATGAGCTGGTTTGGGCTGAGTCGACAGCAGGCTTCTGCGGATATCAAGCGTTACAATACGCTGTATAACCCCGATGCCTTGATTCATGACCCCTCCGTAAAAGGCTATGTGCCTAAAGCCAGCTTCCAGCCTGTACTGACTACAGCGCATATCAATGAATATCTCAATATGCTCTCGGGCTTGGTCAGTGAATCGCATGCCCTGATTGCGATGCCAGAACCGAATCTTGCAGCAGTTCAATTACCTGATCGCAGTGTACGTCCTGAAGTGATTCGGGAAGTTTTGCGTGCCTGCCGCAACCAAAGTACTTTAAAAATGATTTATGCCTCGATGCAGAATCCGCAGTGGCATGAACGCATCATTTCCCCACACACCCTGGTGTATACCGGTTTTCGCTGGCATGTCCGTGCCTATTGCCATCAGAGCAAGCAGTTTAAGGACTTTTTACTCTCCAGAATTGATCGCACACCTGTTGTGGTGGCGATTGAGTCAGTAGACCCTGCTCAGGATCAGCAATGGCATGAAGAAATTGTACTGACGCTGATCCCTAATCCAAAATTGAACTCATCACAACAAGCGCTGGTCGAAAAAGACTTCGGCATGCCCGATGGCAGATTACAGATTCCGGTGAAAAAAGCCCTGGCTCACTATACCTTACAGCGATATCAGGCCGCAATCACGCTGGCTGAGGCGGAAGATGCCTTGAAATATCCCTTAGTGTTAAAAGGTTCAGATATCGAAAAGCTGTCGTCTTACCTGTTTGATCAGGCGTCATAAGGAGATTGGCCATGTTAGAGCAATTTCATTATGACAGTGACCTGATTGGTGGCTCCCTGATGGTGCGTGAAAGTCGGCTTATCGCGGATCTGTTATTACGAGAAGCGACTCCAGAACAATGGCATCAGGCAATTCAGATTGACAATATTCTGCAAAAAAGAACGCCTGCTTCAGCTCAACGCAATGCCACCGCTATTCGTAAGCGTCTGGAGCGCTTAGAGCCTGATTTCTGGAAAGCTTTGCGTGATGGGGATGATGAGCTGGCGACCCAGGTGGCTTTTTGTGGGGCACTGGAACGCAACCTGTTGCTGCTTGAGTTTATGGAAACGGTGATGAGGGATGCCTATATCTCCCAGGCGCAATACTTGGACAGTTATATCTGGTCAGACTTTCTGGATGAGCGCTCACAACGCGATCCGGATATCTGCGAATGGAAAGAGTCCAGCAAGAAAAAAATGGGGCAGGTGGTGTTTCGCATGCTGGCAGAAGCCGGTTACTTAAAAAGTACCAGTAAGCTGGAGTTACAGCGCGTGATCGTCAGAGCAGAGCTGCGTAGCCTGTTGGAAGAACATTATAAACAACGCATTAAAAGATCTATGGAAGTGTCGCTATGGACGCGGTAGTTGTAGAGGGGCAGCAATGAGTCAAACAATACATGAGCGTCTGAACCAGATTCCAGAGCGAATACTTTCAACCGAGTTTCTCACCGGTCAAGGGTTGGGCAATGAAATTGGCTTCTGGATTTTTGATTATGCACCTGAAGATGAGTTGAAAGTGCGCGAATATCTGCATTTTCTAGACGGGATGCTGGAGAAAAAACACAGTCAGCTGAAGGTGGTGAATATCAACCTGCTGCAAGCCGTGGTGGATTATCTGGCTGAACGTAACTTCATCGATAAAGCCATTCAAATGCAAAAAGCCAAAGGCGATGAGGCGCTGCTCAAAGCGCTGAAAGGCCCACTGCATATGGATAAGTTCGCGCCCTATCTGGTGAGTAAATATGCCACCAATGCGCAAGATATTGTGTTGATGACTGGGGTAGGGTCGGTTTGGCCACTGTTACGTGCCCATCACTTATTAAACAGTTTGCATTCGTTACTGGGGCATAAGCCAGTGGTGCTGTTTTACCCAGGTTATTACGACGGTCAAGCGATGAGTTTATTTGGAAAAATTCCAAGCAATAATTACTACAGAGCATTCAGATTAGTGCCTTAACACGGCAAATAGAAATAAGAATTCGGGGGAATTGATTGAGATGAACATTAAAGAACTTTTTTATAAGCCATTAGATCGTGCGATTAACGGGGTCGTAAAAGCAGACCAGAATGACAATACTACGGTTTATCAGGAACTCGATGAGTATGTGGTCACCAATGAACTGGAAAAGCATTTTCGGGACTTTTTCCAGTCTTATGGCACAGACCTGAGCGATCCTTCGATTGCCAACCGTGTCGGCGTATGGATTTCAGGCTTCTTTGGTTCAGGTAAATCACATTTCCTGAAAACCTTGTCGTATATTCTGGCCAATAAAGTGGTACGTGATGCGCAAGGTAACGAGCGTAGCGCCGCAGAATTCTTTGATGAAAGCAAAATTCGTGATGCGTTTATCCGTGCCGATATTGGTAAGGCCGTCAGCCATCATGCCGATGTCATCCTGTTTAACATCGACAGTAAAGCCAGCTCCAATGATGATGGCAATCCAATCCTGAATGTGTTTTTACGTGTGTTTAACGAGTATCAGGGTTTTAGTGCTGACCATCCACATATTGCCCATATGGAACGTCACCTGAGCCAGAAAGGTGTCTACGAACGCTTTAAACAGGCGTTTGAGGAATCTAGCGGCATGTCCTGGCTAGAGGAGCGTGACGGCTATCAGTTCTATCAGGATGATGTTGAAACCGCGATTTCCCAAGCCCTCAACCTATCCGCTGAAGCTGCACACAAGTGGTTTGAGGATTCTGAGCAGACCTTTAGTGTTTCGGTGGAAAACTTCTGTCAGTGGGTGAAAGAATACCTGGACAGTAAAGGACCCCAGCAACGCATGTTGTTCTTGGTCGATGAAGTGGGGCAGTTTATTGGCAGCGATACTCGCTTGATGCTGACACTGCAAACCATTACTGAAAACCTGGGTACGATCTGTAAAGGCCGCGCTTGGATTATCGTGACCTCACAGGCAGACATCGATGCTGTTTTAGGTGAGATGTCTTCTTCCAAAGCCAATGATTTCTCCAAGATTGCTGGACGTTTTAAAACCCGTTTATCGCTGTCCAGTTCCAATACCGATGAAGTTATTCAAAAACGTTTATTACGTAAAACTCCAGAAGCTGAAGCATTGCTCAGATCGGTGTTTGAGCAAAAGGGCGATATTTTAAAAAACCAGATTACCTTTGACCGTTCAGGCCCAACACTCAAGAACTATGAGGGTCCAGACAGCTTTATCCATAACTATCCTTTTGCGCCGTACCATTTCCAGCTGGTGCAGAAAGTTTTTGAAGAAATCCGTAAGGTCGGTGCGACCGGTGCACACCTGGCCTATGGTGAACGGTCCATGTTGGATGCGTTCCAGATGGCTGCCAATGCGATTGCTACAGATGAAGTCGGTGCCCTGGTTCCTTTCCACCGCTTCTATACTTCAGTGGAAGGATTTCTGGATACAGCAGTGAAGCGTACCATCGACCAGGCAGGGCAAAATAAAACCCTGGATGGTTTTGATGTGCAGATGCTGCGTACCCTGTTCATGATCCGCTATGTCGATATCATCAAAGGTACCTTGGATAACCTGGTGACTTTGTCGATTGAGAAAATTGATGAAGATAAGCTGGCATTACGCAAGCGGATTGAAGAAAGCCTACTGCGTCTGGAAAAAGAGAGCCTGATTACTAGGAATGGTGATGAGTTCCTGTTCCTGACCAATGAAGAACGCGATATCACCCGTAAAATTAAAGCCACAGACTTAGCGGCTTCAGAAGAAAATAAAGAGTTAGCTAATCTAATCTTTAAAGATTTACTGAGGGATCAGAACAAATACCGCCATCAAGCCAACAAGATGGACTATCAGATTGGTCGTTTTCTGGATGGTCATAGCCTGGATGGCAAGTATGAGAGCGATTTGAAAGTTGAAATCATTTCTCCACTGGATACGGAATATAACCTCTACACAGAAGCTTTCTGTATTGGTAAAAGCGCCGAGGCCGAAGGGCAGATATTGTTTAAACTGGCAGACGATAAACAGTTCTTTAATGAACTGCGCACCTGGCTGAAAACCAATAAATTTATTCGGTTAAATGATGATGGCACTCAGTCCGATATCACCCGTATCCTGGCAGACCGTGGCCGAGAGAACCAGGAGCGTAAAAAACGCCTGCGTGCCCGGGTCGAAGAAATGTTGCTGGACGCGGAAAGTTATGCCTTGGGTCAACATCTACAACTTTCATCTTCAAGTCCAACCACCAAGCTGGATGAGGCTTGTCGTTATTTGCTGGAAAACACCTATACCAAACTGAGCTATCTGCAAGTCTATCAGCAGGATGCCTGGCGTGAACTGAACGCCGTCTTGACTGTCGATGATATGGCGCAGCTCGGATTGTCTCTGGATGGCGGTCAGAGCAATCCCAAAGCCCTACAGGAAGTGGAGCAGTACATTGCACTACGCGCCACTGGTACAGAGCGTATTCTAGTCTCAGATGTGATAGATCGTTTTGTCAAACGCCCTTATGGCTGGCCAGATGCCGAGATTTTACTGCTGGTGGGGCAGTTGGCGGCAATGGGGCGGATTTCATTGCAATTAAATGGCGGCAGCTTACAGTTAAAAGATGCCTTTGAGCCTTTACAAAACAGCCGCCGTCGCCGTGATGTATCGATCATTAAAAAGCGCCAGACTGATGATCAGGTATTGAAACAGGCACGCCAACTGACTCAAGGGCTGTTCTCGGCGATGGGGCCAGCGACTGAGAAAGAGCTGTTTGAATTCTATACCCAACATTTTAAAAACTGGTTAGCCAACTTTAAGTCCTATAAGAGTAAAACTGATGTCGGACAGTTCCCGGGCAAAAAAGTGATTGAAAAGTCGATTCTGACTTTGGAACGTCTGCTGGCGAATAGCGACAGCTTCGATTTCTTTAAAGCGGTGGTTGAGAACAAGAATGACTATTTGGATCTGGAAGAAGACTATCGTGACATTCATGAATTCTTCAGCAACCAGATGCCAAGCTGGCAACAACTGCAACAGGCTCTACGTCATTTTGAGAAAAACAAACAGGCGCTGGGCAGTGATGAGGTGGCAAAAAAAGCCCTCTCCGAATTACATCGTATTGCCACCCTTGAATCACCCTATGGCCTGTTAAATAAAGTCGCTGATTTAGTTCGTACAGTGGAAAGCGTCAATGAGCAATTGTTGACTGAGAAGCGCAATCAGGCGATAGAACACATTGATGACAAAATCAAGCAGCTGGAAGCCGAGATTAAAAACAGTGGCATCGCTACCGCTGAGCTGAGTAACAAGCTACTACGTCCGCTGCAATTGCTCAAAGCGGATATTGAAGTGGAAACTAGCCTATCCACCATCTATATGCTGCAAACCCAAACCGCCGTGGAGCGTTTTGATGAAGCCTTGTATGAGCTGGAAAGCGAAGTTCAGACGGAAATCCAGCGTCAGGCCAAAGCGGCACAACTGGCTCAGAGCAAAGCAGAGAGTGTAACCAACACTGCAACCACCGCTAGCCCAGTTACATCAACACCTGCTGCGAGTCCGGTACAGCCTGTGACAGCCGTAGTGCCACCGAAACCGGTGGTAGAAGTCGATGTCGCCAGCATTTACAGCAAAACCTCCAGCAGTGTCTATCTGGAAACAGAAGAATCAGTGGATCAGTTTGTAGACGCACTCAAAGCTGAATTGAAAAAAATTGTGAGTGATAAAAAGCGTGTGCGTATCCGCTAACTTGGGTTAGGGATATCGGCATCAGCCATTAATTAAAGGTTTAAAGATGAATACCAGTCATATTAAAAAATACGCACCGCAAGCACGTAACGATTTTATCGCAGCGATGCGCAAGCAGGCCGCCAAGTATGGCATCACCGCAGACCGCATTTTACCGGCAGAACAGAAAGGCGACTTGCTGCTGATTGGCGATCAGGTTTTTCCGCTATCCGTCATGAAACCACGTGACAAGCTGATCAAGCGCATTCAAACCAGCAGTTTTGAGCAGACGATTGATTATATCGCTTACAGTTGGTTTAACCGTCTCTGTGCCATTCGTTACATGGAATGCAAAGGCTTACTGGATCATGGTCGCCGTGTGCTCAGCAGTGCCGATGGTAGTGCAGGCTTGCCACAGATTCTGGAAGAATGTCTGGACATTGAGCTACCGAATTTAGATGCCAGCCGTGTGGCTGAACTCAAGCTGGATGGCAATAAAGACGAAGAACTCTATCGTGAATTGTTACTAGCGCAGTGTCATGCGTTGAATCAGGTCATGCCACTCCTGTTCGAACAGGTGTCTGATGAATCTGAACTACTATTACCTGACAATTTGACCAAAACCGATTCTTTGATTCGTGATCTGGTCAGCAGCATTCCAGAAGAAGACTGGTCGGATGTGCAGATTATTGGTTGGCTGTATCAGTTCTATATTTCTGAAAAGAAAGATCAGGTGATTGGTAAAGTCGTCAAGAGTGAGGACATTCCTGCCGCGACACAGTTATTCACCCCAAACTGGATTGTGAAATATCTGGTGCAAAACAGTGTTGGTCGTCTATGGATGATGGCACAGCCTGATAGTACGCTGGCCAGTGAGTGGGAATACTATATTCAGCCGGCTGAGCAAAGTGATGAAGTCAATGCCCAGCTGAAACAGCTGATTGATGTACGCATTAGTGAAGATGGCGATACTTTAAACCCTGAAAGCATTACCGTGCTCGATCCGGCCTGTGGTTCGGGGCATATTCTGGTGGAAGCCTACGATTGCTTAAAAGCGATTTATTTGGAACGTGGTTACCGCAGTCGTGATATTCCACGTTTGATTCTGGAAAACAACCTGTACGGGATTGATATTGATACCCGTGCAGCACAGCTCGCCAGTTTTGCACTGTTGATGAAAGCGCGTGAAGATGACCGCCGTTTATTTAGCAATCCACCAAAGCTGAATATTATTGCGCTACAAGACAGTCAACCTGAACGTTTAGAAGCATTTAGCCAAGATTTAGCTAGTGCCAATATTGCACAGGCAGATTTAAAAGAACTGTTGGACCTATTTGAACATGCTTCGAACTTTGGTTCTTTGATTCAAATTCCTCAAGCATTTGCTAAAAAGCTGCCTGATTTAGAAACCAAGCTGAATACAGCTTTAGAGTCAGGGGATATTTTTGCACAACAGTCAGCACAAGAGTTATTGCCTTTAGTACAACAAGCTATATTACTTGCTAAACAATATGATGCAGTAATTGCAAACCCGCCGTATATGGGCGGTAAAGGCATGAATACAGCACTTAAAGATTTTGCGAAAAAGACATTCCCTGACAGCAAGTCAGATATGTTCGCAATGTTTATAGAGCGATGCCAAGAACTTTCTAAAGCATCAGGTGAAACAGCGTTTGTAACACCTTACGTATGGATGTTTATTTCGTCCTATGAGCAAATGCGTAGCAAATTGATTACAGATGCGACAATACAATCACTCATTCAACTTGAATACAATGCCTTTGAACCAGCGTGTGTCCCTGTATGTGCTTTCATTGTAGGAAAATCACACATAGCAAATTTTGTTGGTGGTTATATTAAATTATCTGAATTTAAGGGACATGAAAATCAAGCACCGAAAACTATAGAAGCGATTAACAATCCTGATTGTGGTTGGTTTTTTTCTGCTAAACCAGATGATTTTAAGAAAATACCTGGAAGTCCTGTGGCTTATTGGGTGAGTGATAAAATAGTAGATGCATTCACATTTGGTAAACCATTAAAAGAATATGCTGATGCAAGACAAGGGTTAGCTACCGCAGATAATAATCTGTATTTAAAACTATGGAATGAATTAAATATAAATCAAATTTATTTTGAGGCTACAGACGCTACTAAGGCAATTCAATCAGGTCGAAAATGGTTTCCTCATAGCAAAGGGGGGGGCTTTAGACGATGGTATGGGAATAATGAGTGGGTAATAAATTGGGAAAATGATGGTTTTGAATTAAGAAAATTTGAGAAAAGTGTTATCCGTAATGCGCATGATTATTTTAAAGGAGGAGTGACTTGGTGTGATTTAACTTCAAGTTATTTTAATGCTAGAAGTGTTGGTCAAGGCTTTGTATTTGACACAACAGGTCCAACAGCCATTTTAAAGAAACAAGAGCATAAATCTATTTTGCACGGTTTTATGAACTCTAAAGTTTTTCAGACCTTAGTTAATATTTCTCTGCAAGGATTACATTACAGTAATGGAGTAATAGCTATAACTCCTGTTTTAGAAAAAATATTTGATGATAGTCGGTTATCTAAAATTGAAAATAAGCTATATGAAATTTCTAAAATTGATTGGGACTCTTACGAAACCTCATGGGACTTTACTGAAAACCCTATTATTCGTACCCAACAATCCAATTTAGAACAAGCATTTAACACATGGCAACAGCAAAATGCTGACGCCGTGGCTGAAATGAAACGGCTAGAAGAAGAAAACAATAAGCTGTTTATTGATGCTTATGGTTTACAGGACGAACTGACACCAGATGTACCCGATGAGCAAATCACGCTCACCCGTGCCGACCGTGAAAAAGACAGCCAGCGTTTAGTCTCTTATGCGCTTGGCTGTATGATGGGACGTTATAGCCTGGACGAACCAGGTCTGATCTATGCCCATGCAGGCAATCAAGACTTTGATGCCAGCCGGTATCAAAGATTCCCAGCCGATGCAGACGGTATTATTCCACTGACCGAAATGCACTGGTTTGAAGATGATGCAACGCACCGTATTCGAGAGTTCCTAACTGCCGTTTGGGGTAAAGATACGCTAGATGCCAATATGCAGTGGCTGGCAGAAAGCTTGGATAAAAAAGCCAGTGAAACAGCTGAAGATACCATTCGCCGTTACCTCGCTAGCAAGTTCTATAAAGATCACATGCAGACCTATAAAAAGCGGCCGATCTACTGGTTATTTAGCAGTGGTAAACAGGGGGCTTTCCAAGCATTGGTGTATTTACACCGCTATAACGAAAGTACCTTGGCACGTATGCGTACCGAATACGTCATGCCGCTGATTTCTAAAATGTCCGCTATGGCCAATTCTTTGCAAAGTGAAATAGAAAACAGTGATTCTGCTGCTGAAATCAAACGAAAAGAAAAAGAGCTGCAAAACCTGCATAAGCAACAGGCTGAACTCAGTAGTTTTGAGGAAAAACTGCGCCATTATGCCGATCAGCGTATTTCACTGGATCTAGATGATGGGGTGAAAGTGAACTATGGCAAGTTTGGGGACTTGTTGGCTGAAGTCAAAGCGATTACGGGGGAGAAATGATGAATGCTTTTTCTCCGGTACTAGACCTTGATGAGGTCGTTGCATGAATTTAAGTCAACTACAACAAGGTCTGGAACAAGCCTTTTATATTGAACAGCACCGGATTGTCTTCTGGTACGATGCGGAACAGTCCTTTAGCGAAGAAGTAAAGGCGTTAAAACTGAATGATGTTCATATTCTGAATATGGCAGAAGAGTCGAGTCTGGAGATCAAGCTCAAACTGGAACTTGAGGATCAGCAGGGTAAATACTTGCTGTATTTCCCTAGTCCTGAGCCTGAGACCGAAAAAGACTGGTTACTGGACATCAAGCTGTATTCACGCAGCTTCTATGCCGATCGTTTCTCGATTATTTTCAATGAGCTGGGTTTACAGCAGCAGAGTCTAAGAGAACATCTGGCCAAACGTGAAGAATTCCTTAAAGCCAAAGCCCGTCTGAGTACATTGAAACGCTATATCCAGCCTGATGCAGATGCACAGGATCTGGATATGGCCATGATTGCGGCTGTGGTCAAGGCTGACAGTGCCGAACTTATGCATATCGTTCTGGCACTGGCAGATGAAATGGTACAGCAGAACCTGGCTCTGGAAGTAAATCCAGACTCCTTTGCTGAACTGGAAAAATTCCAACTAGTGCCAGCTTTAGTCACAGCATTACAGGCGGAAATTGGTTATCCAGCATCGGTTGAAGAGTTGAATGGGGAAGCACCATTCAAGCTCGGTACGTTCTTTATCCGTTTGATGAGCACAGGTTTCTGTGAAAGCTTGGGCGATATCCCCGTATGGGCTCAAGAACTGGTGATGTCATCCGTCAGCTCCCGTGCGACGGCTAGAGCCTTTTTGTCGCGCTGGAGAGACAGTTCTAAATACTACCCAACCTTCGATACACTCTCTCAGACCGTGGCCAATGCACTGCGGATCCAGGAGAAGGTCGGGGTCTTTGATCTGGAGCAGCTGCTCGATGTCATGACCTTTGAAGTGATTGAACAAAAGATCATTGTCGATCTGGCCAGCCAGATCCCTGCAGCAACCAAAGCTGAACTGGAACATTTCAGAACGATTATTTCTACCCGTCTGGATGGCTATTGGGCTTCCAAACATAAGGATGATGCAACACGCCGTAAATATCGTACTGTCTATACAGCGTTGCAGGCAGCCATTGAGCTGTTTAGCCTGCGACAGCAGTTTGATGCCGGTTTCTATTTCGACTCGAGTGAAGCTTTGTATAAAGCCTACGAGCAGGAGTTGTATCGCTTTGATATGGCTTATCGCCACTACAGTGCTGCTTCTCAACGCGCTCATGTCGATATCCTGAAAAAACTCGATGAAGAAGTCGAAAATTGCTATTCCTACTGGTATATCGATCACATGGCGCGCAACTGGGGAGAGCGGATTGAAGCAGAGCAACGTCTGAATGTCTGGAAAATGGCAGATATCCCAAATCAGCAAAACTTCTATGATACCCATGTCAGACCCTTGCTGAATTCTGCAACGAAACGCCGTATTGTGGTGATCATCAGTGATGCTTTTCGCTATGAAGCTGCGGTAGAGCTGCGTGATCGTATCAATGAAAAGCGTTATTCTGAAGCGACATTGTCTTCACAGCTGGGCGTTGTCCCAAGTTACACCACACTTGGCATGGCCTCGTTGTTGCCGCATCAGACTTTGGAGTACAAAGAGGCCGCAGGTGATGATGTTTTAGTAGATGGGCAGTCCAGCAAAGGGACTGCAGCACGATCCAAAATTCTGGCTGCCTATAATGGATTGGCGGTTACCGCTGAAACGGTAAAAGGTTGGTCGCGTGATGAAGGCCGTGAAGCACTTAAAGACCATGATTTGATTTACGTTTATCACAACGTGATTGATGCTCGGGGAGACAGTGCCTCTACAGAATCAGAAACCTTTATGGCGGTGGAACATGCCATTGAAGAACTGACCGAACTTAGCCGCAAAATCTTGATGCATTTCAATATTTCTACCCTGTTGATCACAGCCGACCATGGCTTCTTGTTCCAGCAAAGTAAACTGGAATCTGCGGATCGTTCAAGCTTGACTGAAAAACCGACCAATGCATTGAAAAGCAAAAAACGCTATGTGATTGGGCATGGTTTACCAGAGAGCAAGGAAGCATGGAAAGGCTCAACCCAAGCTACGGCAGGCACACTATCTGCGACTGATTTCTGGATTCCAAAAGGGGCGAACCGTTTCCATTTTGTGGGAGGCTCACGTTTCGTACATGGCGGAATCATGCCTCAGGAAATCGTAGTGCCTGTACTGACAGTAAAACAGCTGCGTGGTGAAAAGGCTGGACAGCGGACCAAGCGTAAAGTTGAGGTCATTTCTACCAAATCCACGCTGAAGATGGTCAATAACATCCAGAAGTTTGATTTGATGCAAACCGAAGCTGTCAGTGAGCTGGTCATGCCAGTGACTTTATCCATTGCCATTTATGATGGGGATCTTAAAGTTTCCAGTGAAGAAACCTTGACTTTTGATAGCAGTACCGACTCTGTTGCCGATCGGGTCAAACAGGTCAGACTGTCATTATCCGGTACTGATTTTGACCGTAAGAAGGATTACTTCCTAGTGCTGAAGGACAAAGACCTGAATATCGAAATGCAACGCTATAAGGTCACCATTGATCTGGCATTTACCGATGACTTCTCCTGATAACGAATTAACGATAGAGCGTAGCCTACATGGAATCTGCTAACGATAAAGAACTGGATCAGCTGCTGAATGAACACTTTGCTGGGCGGGTGGTACGTAAGGATCTGACTAAACTGATCAAAGAAGGGGCAAATGTCCCTGTCTATGTACTCGAATACCTGCTGGGGATGTACTGTGCCTCGGATGATCCAGAGATCATTGAACAGGGACTACGTAACGTAAAGACCGTACTGGCTGAGAACTACGTCCGACCGGATGAAGCCGAGAAGGTGAAATCCCTGGTCCGTGAACGGGGCAGTTATAAGGTCATTGATCGGGTGACTGTAAAACTGAATGAGCGTAAAGACAAATACGAAGCATCATTTAGTAATCTGGGCATCAAAGATGCCGAAATCTCGGCAGGCATCGTCAAAGAGTATGAAAAATTACTTGTTGGTGGTATCTGGGTCATTGCTACGCTCAGTTACTATTATGAAGAAGGACAAACCAATTCTCCATTTGGGGTGAGTTTACTCAAGCCGATTCAAATGCCGAATATGAATATGGATGAACTTTTCAGTGGCAGAGCAGCATTAAGCACTGATCAGTGGCGCGAGAGTTTAATCCGTTCGATCGGCATGGAACCGGCTTCGTTAAAAGAGGACGTGCAATGGCACCTATTAGCGCGTATGGTTCCGTTCGTTGAAAATAACTATAACGTCTGTGAACTTGGACCACGCGGTACCGGGAAAAGCCATATTTACAAAGAGTGTTCACCGAATAGTATTCTAGTTTCAGGTGGGCAAACCACTGTCGCCAATCTGTTCTATAACATGAGTAGCCGCCGTATTGGTCTGGTTGGACTCTGGGATGTGGTGGCCTTTGATGAAGTCGCTGGTATTTCCTTTAAGGACAAAGATGGCGTACAGATCATGAAAGACTACATGGCCTCTGGATCTTTTGCCCGTGGTCGTGAACAGATGGAAGCCTCAGCTTCGATGGTTTTTGTGGGTAATATTAACCAAAGTGTGGAATCTCTGGTTAAAACAAGCCATCTCTTGGCGCCGTTCCCTGAAGCCATGATTGATTCGGCATTCTTCGATCGTTTTCATGCTTACATCCCCGGCTGGGAAATTCCCAAGATGCGCCCGGAGTTCTTCACCAACCGTTATGGCCTGATTGTTGATTATCTGGCTGAATTCTTCCGGGAAATGCGCAAGCGTAGCTTTGCAGATTCCATTGAGAAGTACTTCAAACTCGGAAATAACCTGAATCAGCGTGATGTGATCGCCGTTCGCAAGACGGTTTCTGGATTGATGAAGCTGCTCTACCCACACGGTCAGTTTAATAAAGAAGATGTACGGCAATGTCTTCAATATGCACTGCAGGTGCGCCGTCGGGTTAAAGAACAGCTGAAGAAAATTGGAGGGATGGAATTCTATGATGTGCATTTTAGCTATATCGACAATGACACCCTAGAAGAGCACTTTGTTTCCGTCAAAGAGCAGGGGGGTGGCGGACTGATTCCTGAAGGTCCAGCCAAGCCAGGTTTTCTGTATACCATCGGGCTGAGTAATAAAGGCATGCCGGGGTTATACCGCTTAGAACTTCAAGTGACCAAAGGTTCTGGAAAATTGGCGACATCAGGCTTATGGAATTCAAGCAGTGCCAAGGAGCAGGTCAAAATCGCATTTGACTACTTCAAGGCCAATGCATCCAGAATATCGGGTGGCAGTAAGGTGCTGGAACATGACTTCCACTTACATGTGGTTGAATTACAGAATACCGGGCCGCTCAGCCATCTTGCCTTACCAAGTTTAGTGGCTTTCGCTTCTGGCCTGTTAGGACGATCGGTACAAAGTCAGATGGTGGTACTGGGTGATATGAGCTTGGGTGGTTCTGTGACACCGGTGGAAAGTATTGCCGAATGTCTGCAAGTTGCTTTTGATGCTGGTGCCAAGAAGGTTGCTTTGCCAATGAGTAGTGCGGCAGATATCCCAACGATTCCTGTGGAACTGTTTACCAAGTTCCAGACCAGCTTTTATGCAGATCCGGTAGATGCTGTGTTTAAGGGGCTAGGGGTGGATTAATTTCATATCTGTCTGGAAGAGTTACAGTAGATTGTTTTAAATTCAGTTTCTCAAGTTAAACACCATGTTGTAAAAGCATAATACTGCCTCTTTTAAAGAGCTAGTATTTTAGTGGGGGATTACCCTTCATTTTTTCTTGATCAGATATCTGTTGTATTTTGACAGGATTTTGTTGATCTAAATATTTTTGATACCAAACACGCAATGTTTCAGGAGTACAACCGATTTTAGGAGCAATAGCTGTGATTGCTGCCCAAGTAGAAGGATAATCTTTTTCAGATTCAATTAGTAATTGAACCGCTCTTTCTCTGATTTCAGGGGTCAATTTTACTTTGCCATTTGTAAGGTAAAAGGGGGCAATTTTAGAATGCCGTTGACAATGTATCGCCTTTTGAGTTTGAAGCAATGTACAATGATAAGATTAACCCGTTAGGTCAGGTGGCCTAACTTAAATAAAAATTCTCCGACAAACCCGGTACGGTTCATAGCGAGTATCTGCTTATAAAAATTAGGTTTATTTGATTTTAACATCCGAATTGGGTATATGAGACTTTATGTTAAATGAATGATATAACCCATAGAGAAATATCATCAAATAATGAAGATACTTCGGATAAATTTTTGCTATAAATTATTGTTTTTATATCATTTTCTGAAAGCTTCCAAAATCCATCGGATGCTAGAATATATGTGGATTTTTTTTCAATATCTAAGGTCTTAAAGCTCAAGGGTTTTAACTTTTTTGTATTAAATGACTTGGTGACAATATTATCATTTGAAGAAGACCTAAGTATCATTTCGATACTTTGGGGATCTGTTTGATTATTTAAGCTCATCGCTAAATTATGAGGATAAGTAATCCAACTGATTTGTTGCTCATTATTGATTTTCCCAAGTCTGCAATCACCCAAATGTGCTGAATAAATTTGAGTCTGACTAAAAATAACCATCAAAATACTCATTGCTGCAGGTCGCAATTTTCCCCGATGTTCTATATAAAAATTCTCTGTTAGACGTTCAAAAAAATCATGTATATCTTGTGTAGTATTATTTAATTGAGCAAAGACGTCCTTCAAAGAAAGCACATAAGCCTGAAAATTTTTAACTAGTATGTCGCTGTTTTTACATCCCCCATGACCATCCACTACGTAACAAAAATATAGATTTTCATTATCAGTAAGGTTCCCTACAGCATCGATTCCAAATTTTTCTGGTGCGCTAAGATTCTGACATAAGGAAAAGGAGTTTATTAATATGCTTTTGGCCATTGTTTTATGATCGCTTGAATTACTTGTAAAGCTCTTTCTCTTGAGCCAAATCTACATTGATCTTCCATTATGATTTCAAAATCAGTTAATTCAGTGAGTTTTTTAAATTGGTCAGATAAGTAATCTTTGAGTTCTGTTGGAGCATTATAGACTTCTTCAACTAAGGAGGATCGTCCCAAGCAAATTGTGATGATATCTTCTAAGTCTTTGCTATATAAGGGATCTTCTTTACGGCCATGTAATGCTTCAAACTTGGTTGCTAAGAAATATTCAGGCATTAAGGTATTGATAATTAAATTATTTCCTAGCTTATACTCTACTTTTTTCTTATAAGCTTCTAGATACCAAGAATTAGAGAAGCCTAAAATTTTTTCATCAGTGGGCATAAAGTCTACAATTAGATCTTCCCCTAGTTGGTAGCGACAAGTGAAGTCCGTGTTCTTTTCAAATGGATCTGAACTTTGATAATTTTTAAACCCTAGTTTTCTGACTTTCTCATCTAACTCATACCATTGGGTTGTAGTCTTTATATCTACAATTAAATCAACATCTTGAGTGTATCTAGTTGATAAAGATAAATTTTCTGGATCTAAAAACAGGCTAGTAGTGCACCCTCCAATAAATACTAGGTCTTTGATAAGATCCTCGCTTAAAGCACTTATAACCTGCTCTAGCATCTTCATTTGTGTTAAAGCATTATTCATTGTAGATACTCACGTAATAACTTTTCAGCTATTTTCTTTTCCCTTGGGGAACCTATTCTAAACACATCAATAAGAGCAAAAACTTCATACAGGAAATTATCATCTAACGCTGCATATGGTACAGATTTATATAATGGTTCAACTGCTAATCCTGAAATTGATTGATAGCTTTGAGCGGGCCAAATATAAGGTAATGAAGAAGAATACGATAAATGATCTGAAAGTTTTTTATTATTGAAAACAGTAGGAATACCAATATCAATAGCACCAACTTCTGTATGGAAAAAGTATTGAAAACTGTAAATAATTAGGTCTAAGAGAGCTCTTCTATTGGTTTTCCATTGCATTTCTACTAGCTCTAATCGCTTAAATGGTGAATTAGAGGTTACGATCAATAGCCCTATCTTGATTAAACGCTTTAAAGATTCTGCAACCTCACTTTTACTAATAACTACTGCTTCAGCCAACCCTCTGATTGATAAAGAATCATAAAAAGCACTTAATTTTAAAAAGATATCTAACTGCTCATCTTCTAATTTATCCCACTCAAGTTGTGCTTCTGAATAGTATTCTTTGAATATCTGGTGCTGATTCTCAATAGAGATCAGTTTTACGAGAACTAGAATGTCTTGAGGTTTAATCATATTAAGTTACCTTGTCCTTAATCCGTGGACTGAATTCATATTTGATCAACTCATTACACTATTTGCAAGTATTTTTTAAAAATAATATTAAATAAAAAAGCCCGACATCTTGTCGGGCTTTTTCATGTTTGGTGCTAGGTAGGGCTGTCTACCTAATAATCCTGGTGCTAGAACTTATCGTTATTGTTTTATGTTCCGGAACGTCCTGTTCCTGTATGACTTCATCATAAGTAAAAAACCGCAGCTGCCCTAGCCGCAAAATCCCTAAATCTCTGTGCGCCAGGGCGTACAAAAATGGCTAAAAGTTGTCCCGGTTTTATCCGCAGAAATTGGGGATAGTTGGTGTCTATGTCGGATAACCGCCATTATATTTAATAAAAGTATAAGATCAGGGAAAGTTACAGTTTTTATTTAAAATTGAAGTATCCATTAGACTTATGAATATTTATAAAAGGTATATAATGAGTATTATTAACCCTCAAGAAACCTCTATGAAAGGTTTACAGTCAATCATTCTTTATGATTCTTTTCTTTCATCTAAACTATTCCGAGTTGATATTAGTGGTGGTCATACAAACATTACCGGTATCAACGGTGCAGGGAAAACCTCATTCCTGAACCTGATTCCTATTTTCTTTGGTGCCTCACCAAATGGGTTAATAGAGAAAGCTGCAAACAAGAAAAATTTCGTAGACTACTATTTGCCGAGCAGTCGAAGCATGGTGATTTTTGAATACCTTGCTCACTCAGGTACAAAGTGTGTGGTGCTGTATCGCAATAATAATCAGGGCAAGCACAACTACCGATTTGTTGATGGATGCGCGGAAGATACGCTATTAAGTGAGAGCAGTCTGGAAATCTTGGGTCTTTCTCAGAATGTGAAAGACGTATTTGATCAGGTTTATAAATCTGGCGTTGATGTGAGCCGTCAGATCGACAGCATCCCTGAATATATCTATACGCTGACTGCAGATAAATCACGACTGACAGGTGAAAGAAACCTTCGTGATTTATGCAACCGCTATTCACTGTCTGGAAGCAAACAACAGCTAAAATTCCTGAGCAATCTGACCCAGGTAACGATTAACCAGAACAATGTTGTCTCAAACTTCAAAACCATGTTAATTGAAGCGTATTTGGACAACGAGAAAATCAAAACAAAACCAACCTCTACCGCAGATTGGTTAGCAACCATCAATGATGTGAAAGCCCTACAAAGCCTTCAATCGGAAAAGCAGAAGATTATCTCTGGCATTCAGTTAAAGAATGCGGTCTTAGCCTCCTTTAATGCGCTTCATGCACACCTGTTGGTACTCCGGGACCATGTGGTGAACTACGAGCAGCAGATCAGTTCGATAGAGCATGAAATCTATGCGGTAAAGAACAAAGGGAATGAGACAGTCCGTAACCTGAATAACCAGATTGTACAAGTCAAAGAGCTGATTGCAGTAAAAGAAAAGTCTGCAGGTAACTTTAAACAGGCAATTCATGATATTGAAGTTGCGGAAAGACGTTATCAAGACATGAATATTTCCGTCATGGAACAGGAATATAAGAAACGTGCGCACTACTTCAACGAGATTGAAGAAGCGAAGAAATACAAACAGTTTTTGACTGAAAGCTACGAAAATATCAACCGCGAGTACGACAAGCATTCAGCAGATTTGCTTCGTGAAAAAATGGCATCCAGTGAAGCCCTTAATGCTGAATCTAACGAGGTTCAGGAGGCAATCAACCAGTTGCGAAACCGCTTTGATCTCAAGGTGAAAGAGCTTGAGCGCAAACAGGCTGAACAGCTCCAAATTCTTGATCAAGAAATTTCCAGTGAACGTCAAAGGCTTCTGGATATCCAGTCAGCAGCTATGGAGCGCATGCACCAATCAACACTGTTTACGGATGAAGAAAACCTACAGCTACAGCGCCTCAAGTTGGCTTATGAAGTCAAAGAGAATACCTTGTCTGCAAAGTCTGACGAATTGAAAGCGGCTCAAAACAAGCTTAAACAACTTAATTTTGATCAAAACAAGGCGCAGTATGATCTTAATGGATTAAAAGCCAAGCTTGAGAAAGCCAAGCAGTCAGAAGAGAATCTGCGTACAACCCTGTTCCAGAAAGACACCTTGCTACGGTTCCTGAATGATGCACCGAATGAAGATGTGGACTGGCGTACTACCATTGCGAAGGTCATCAATCCTGAGCTTTTCTTCAAAACCAACCTGAACCCTGTCTGGCAAACTGGCGTGAATGCCAATGCCCTAAGCCTCTATGGTCTTGAAATAGACCTGAACAAGTTGGAGATTCCAGGGGAAGCCGACAGTCTTGAGCAACTACAAATACGTCTGAAAGATGCCGAGATTTACACGGCTTCTTTGGTTGAGCAGTACGACAAGCAATCGCATCTGGCTCAGTCCATCCATAGAGAGATCAACGAGACCAATATTGCAGTTGTTAAACTCGAAAATGAGTTAAATACCCTGCAAAACGAGAAGCAGCAAGCCCGACAGGTTTATGACCAGACTGAGAAAGAGCTGAAAGCGAAGAAGGCAGAAGCTACACGTATTGAGCAAGAAGCTGTAAATAGAGCGAAATACGAGCTGCAAACTTTCAACAATCAGATTGAGCCGAAGAAACGTGGTGAGCTTCGATCAGCCAACATGCTTGAAAAAAATGGCTTAAAGGAGAGCTATGATGCGTCCTATGCAGACTTGCGTATCAAGCTTGATCTGATTGCCACAAAGGAAAAGCAGCTAGAGAGCAGCTATCAAGCCAAGATGGATGATTTGACCAACCTGTATCACAGCAAACTGCGTGAGCAAGGCGTGGATGAAAATATCCTGAAACAGGCAGAAATGAAGATCAAGGCTGCGATTGCACAGCACACCAAAGTCAAAGGCTATGAAAGCATTTTGGCTGAGTACGATATGTGGAAGAAAAACCACTATCAGTACAAGCAGAACCATATCGAGGACATGAACCAAGCTCTGAAACTTGTATCTGAATACAGCCACAATCTTTCCAAACTGGAAAGTGAGCTTGAACAAGTCCGAACCTCCCTTCGTACAAGAGTGGACAATCTTGAAGCGAGTGCACAAGATTTCAGGGAGAAAATCAAAAAGCTGGATAAACAGGGGCGTGAAATCGAAAACCTGTTCGATGACGATATCCTATTGGTAGAGGTAGATCGACCTGAGTTTTTAAGCTTCGACAGCTTCTCTCGTGATCTGGGTACGTTGGCTGATACACAGAAGAAACAGATTTATCAATTACGCTTGCAGACAAACGCTTCTAAGGCATTACTGCGCAAATATGAAGCCTTCTCTCTGTTCAAGCTGTTTGAGGAAAAGATGGAGAGTATGGGGACTACCAGTGAAACCATGAACACCATTAACTCCATGTCTACCATCGAAAGCATCATGGACTACGACTTGCCGAAAAAGCATGATGCAGTCACAAACATTTTCCGTAATAAATCGGCTCAGTTGCGTAACTATATTCAGGAAATCCTTAATCTAAATAAGCGTTTAAAGAGCGTATCTACGGAACTGTCTGGTTACCTGAACCGTAGCAACAAGTTCAAGGCATTCACTGACTTCTCAATGAATCTGGAAAGTGTGCTGAATGACAAGAACACCCTAGATCAGCTCAATCAGTTTGTTTTGCAGTGTGAGGACTATCAATCCTTTGAAAACATGCAAAGCAGCTCCATTCCGAGCGAGGATTTCATTCGTTGCTGTGAATACACCTTAAAGGCAATTGAAAGCACCAAAGGACATACTGATGATATCCGCTCTATGGTACGTCTGAAAATGAGCGTGATGAACAATGGTCGTCTTGCCGAGCTGCGTACTGACAACGACTTTACCAGTGCAGGGAGTACAGGAACGTCACGTATTCTGGTGCTGATCATGTTCCTCGCATTGTCACGGAAGTTATGCCCTGATAACTCGACCTACATCCATATCCCGCTTGACGAGATTGGCAACTTTGATGCGATCAACACCAATTTGCTGTTCGACATGATGGACCATAACAAAATCTATCTGGTCTGTGCTCAACCGGAAAACTCAACCTCTAACCACAAGTTTAAGAATCTCTACATTGTTGGAGCCAATGGTGTCAGCACTGTTGTTCCACTGGAAATCGAAGGCGATAACCCATTGCTTGCAGCAGAACCAGTCTAATAGGGAAAAAGTGGAGAATTTTAAATGGCTGATAAACGATTAACAAAAGTAGCGACCAAATTATTAGAAGGTTATCTAATTGACCAGTGGAGTGATTTTGAGAACTTTGAGTTTTTGAATGATGTCGAATTTTTAGATCAACTAAACAACCATATTAGTTTTCTAGGCAAAAAGTGTATTCAGACACCGTGCGGTGGTGGGTATTTCCTGATTTACCTTGATATTGAAAGTGACCCTGAGATCAAAAAGGTCATCACCAAACAGTTTGAGGAAAACGTCAGCAAAATGGAGCCACTTGTGGACTGGCTGCGACTGTTCAGAAAGGCAGGGGGGCGCAATGAACCTCTGATTGGAGGCGACAGAATTACGTCTGGTGAAATCCTGGTTGAAGTGGAGAAGTCCAAGCATGTCCAAAAAGGGCTAAAAGAACTCTCTGCAAAGTTGGGTAAGACCGCAAGCACAGTGAAAGACCAGATCAACGGTGTTATTCAGTTTTTGGTACAGCGCGAATATTTAGTGCCGGTTGGGGTTGTGGGTACTGAGTTTTTGGCAACTTCACGTTGGTCGATTTTCTACGATGAAGCTGAGTACCTTGCCGAACACAATGCGATTGATATCACTCAAACAGATGATGTGGAGCAGGGCGAGTTACTATGATCGACTTCGTGAATCCGGCTGAACGTGGGGCGAAGGTTTTCTCTGCAAACATTGATGCTATTGCCGAAGCAATCATGTTTACCAGTTCGTCTATTCAGGTCAATGAATCAAACAAATCCTTGATTGATAATTTGCTGTCTTGCGATCTTGGGTATCTGGATGCAGAAAAAAACACGCTGCATCTAAGAAACTTCGTCATTGAGTTTGTGAATTTCTATAAAAACAGAAAGAAACGCAACATTTCCGCACCCGACATTAGCGGTCTGATTGATCGTATCAAAACGGTGAGTACCGACTATGCCTTGTCAAAAGTCGAGGACCCGGAAAGTGCCGAAGTATTAAAGGTTGAAGCAAGTGACCTGATTATTGAGCTTTCAAACAATATCAGCGAGAACATGACCAATTTTGCCGATCAGTGCTTTGAGTATCTGTCGCTGTTCAACAACTACGACATGAAAATGCGTAAGGCTGAACAAAGCTTAAAGACTGCCAAAATGCTAATTACGGCACTGGAAATCCTTTCACCAAATACGATGGATGAATTGGCGGTAGGTGATGCAGACTTGCAGAGAGTGATCTCCAAACGTCTCAAGCCAAGCGTGTTTGAAGCCATTGAAGAAATGAACCACAGCCATCACCGACTGGACAAGCAACTCTTTGAATGGAAAAAGGACATAAAAACCCAGGAGCGAATCAATCTGATTGATGCGCTGCACCGTCATTTTGCCAACAACCGGACGCTGAATGCCGATATTGATTTCAACAAGGCACCTGATAGCTTCCGTCGTGTACCACTTATCAAGCTGAAAGCTCGTGCCGATATCTACCTTGAGGATTTTGAGAACACTTTATCTGCGGTAGCTCAGACAGCCAATCAGAAGCGTGTTAAAAAAGATGGTCCAGTTGTTGAAAAAAAACGCCCACCGGTAGAGAAGGCAACGCATACGATAGTGAAGGCAGTCTCACCTCTGGATAAAGCTGCATTTTTCTTCTTTGACGCTTTTGGCAGTCCGGCAATCAATGAAATATCAGCAAAGAACGCCTACATACGCCTAGAGCCTGGATGCAAATTTGAATACTGGATTAGTCGCCTCCTGTATGAGTTTGAACTCAACCACTCAAACCATCTTGAGTTGCAGTTAGTGGGTGAAACGGATGCTAAATATAATGGCAACTACTACATTTCAGATATCGTGTTTCGTCGCAAAGACAGCAACGGAAAGGTGATGCAATGCGCTTAGGGCAAAGAGAACTCTCAATCATTCAGACGGTTTTACAGCTTAAAACCAGAGTGGTGAAGCTTAACAAGACATGGACAATGCTGAACAAAGACATGCAGATCGGTAGCATCATCAAACGTGAGCTGCATCTAAGTGAATCAGATCTTGATGTGCTTCGGGTTCTGTACGGAAAGCATGTAAAAACGGAGCCAGAGGTAACGTATGACTCCAATGCAGACCGAATATCGCTTGCTGATCATCGTATAGATGAAAAGTCTGGCAATGCCAGCGTTTTCGGTGAGCAGCTTTGGTTTGCTGCGATCAATGCACAACTACCGTTAAAGTCCGGTGAGATGCACATTGCACATCCTGGCGTGACAACAGCCGTGTCCTTAGAGCATCTTGCAGTAGAAAAAATCAGGAAGCTGATCATTATTGAGAATGGCACTATGCTTGTACGGATTTCGGACTGGTATCAGCAAGTTCCACTCGAATGGCAAGACAGCCTATTCCTTTACAGGGGGCATGGTAAGAACTGCCGGTCAGTCAATCAGTTGCTTGAAGTTCTGCCAGAAGAATGTCCGGTAGCGGTGTATACCGATTTCGACCTGTATGGGTTGAATATCGCCAATAATTTCAACCTGATCAGACCAGTCTCTGTGATGGTTCCCCAATGTTGGCAAAGCATTAAAGAACAACACCCTGATAACAACTTCTATAAGTATGTAGACCAGTCAGAGTACATTTCGGATTTGTCGGAAACCGAAGGCATGTCGGAGCCGATGAAAGCGATCTTGAAGCATGTGAACTTCAATAAAGTTGCAGTTATGCAAGAGAACGTGAACCGGCTTGGTCCATTGGTGTGTATAGCAATTTAAGGGCACTGTTGCAAAAGTTCAAGGTGTTACTTTAGACTATAGCCTAACGGAACAAAATAAAGTCTTAAAAAGCAACTCAAAAACCGTATTTATAGACTTAATATTTAATTTCGGTACAATATGTATTTAATTATCTAAACTCTAACGGTACAGAATGCCTAATCAGGTCGGATATATTCGAGTCAGTTCAACTGAACAAAATACTGAACGTCAATTAGATGGAATCAGCCTGGATAAGACCTTTACTGAAAAGGCAAGCGGTGGTAGCCGTGAACGTCCTCAGTTAAATGCAATGCTCGACTATCTGCGTGAAGGTGATACGGTGCATGTTCATAGTATTGATCGTCTGGCACGTAATACAAATGATCTGAACGAAATTGTGAATAGTCTGAATGATCGTGGTATAACCATTATTTTTCATAAAGAGAATTTGACCTTCAGTCATGATGTAGCACAATCGGCAATAAATAAACTCATGTTTCAGATGCTTGCTGCATTTGCAGAGTTTGAACGCTCCATGATCCGTGAGCGTCAAAAGGAAGGAATTGCAAAAGCCAAAGCGAAGGGCTTATATAAGGGAAGAAAGCGGAAGGTTGACTATGTTGAAATACGAAAAGCAATGGCTGAAGAAAATTCAACATTTAGAGGTGTTGCAGAAAAGTTTAAAGTAGGGATAGCAACAGTACAAAGAGCTTTAAAAGAAGAAACTAATAATCAATAAGGTTGATTAATGAAGACGCTTAGATATTCAAATTTAGAAAAGATCATGACCATTTATACTGAAATTTCTACTTATATTACATTTCATAATGCGACTGGTTTAACAGATATAAATAAATCAATGGAAGATTTTTGAACCGTACCGGGTTTGTCGGAGACCAAGCTTTCTGAGAGAATGTCCCGATGAAAAAAGTAAAATATACCCCTGAAATCAGAGAAAGAGCGGTTCAATTATTGATTGAATCCGAGAAAGATTATCCATCGAATTGGGCTGCGATCACCGCTATTGCTCCCTGAGCAGTATACTGCGCAAGGGTTGTACTCCTGAAACACTACGTGTTTGGTATCAAAAATATTTAGATAAACAAAATCCAGTTAAAGTACAGCAGCTTTCAGACCAAGAACGTATCAAACAACTCGAACGCGAAAATAAAGAACTGCAACGCGCCAATGAAATTCTACGTAAAGCAGCCGCTTTTTTCGCCCAGGCGGAGCTCGACCGCCCACACAAATAATGGTGGATTTTATCCATAATAATAAAGAGCTGTACGGAGTCGAGGCGATTTGTAGAATTTTACCGATCGCACCTTCAACCTATTACCGGACTCTAGATCTCTGTGAAAATCCAGAACATCGAGCAAAGCGAGATTTACATGACTTGCATCATGCTGAGGAGATTAAACGAATTTGGAAGGAAAGTTCAGGTCGGTATGGTGTACGTAAAGTCTGGCAAAAACTGAAACGTG